>JAUVDT010000025.1 GCA_030595185.1 Gammaproteobacteria bacterium | reverse complement strand
GGTTTAAAAATGGCAGCAGGTGAAATGCACTTAGGCCGTGAAGATTCTCCATACAAAAAAGCCGGTAAAAAAGCAGTGGAATTCTTTAGCGATTCTTATGCTGACTACAACAACATTGTAGAAAAAAGTCAGGATGTTCGTGCTGACAGCTCAATTTCATTCACAACTAAAGCTGGTCCAGGTAAAATCAGTGTAATGTATGCAACAGGTGACGATTCAACAGCATTAGATAACGCTGGTGACATGACTTCTATTGCTTATGATGCAAAATTTGGTGCAATCACTTTAGGACTAGCGACTCAAACTGTTAACCAGTCAGCAACTAACGATGAAACTGGTACCAAATTGGTTCTTGGTTACAAAATCAATAAAACAACTCAAGTTGGTTTCTTATATGAAACTGTTGAAGATGACGATTTAACAATAGATACCAAAAACACACTAGTCAGCCTTAAGCATATGCTAGGTAAAGATGCCGTTAAATTTGTATACGGCATTAAAGACGAAGGAAACCCTAACGATGCAACGATGATGGCTGTTGCTTATGACCATAAAATCAACAAATCTACGACTGCATATGCAATCTACGCAAATGGTTCTGATGATGGCTTAAAAGCTAATAGCAAACTTAATGGTGATGCTACTGTTATTGGTGGTGGTTTAATCGTTAAGTTCTAAAAATATTTGGGTCAATTAGCGACCAAATATGAAGGTTAGAACAAGGACGTTCTAACTACCAATAATGGTATCTACACCCTTGTTTGCCAATTCATCGGCCTTTTCATTACCATCATGTCCCGTATGACCTCTTACCCATTCCCATTCAATTTCATGAAGTTCTCTTGCTTTATCTAAGCGTTTCCATAAATCAGCATTTTTAACCGGTTTCTTAGCCGCATTTTTCCAGCCTTTTTTCTTCCAGCCATCAATCCACTCAGTGATACCTTGCAGCACATATTTAGAGTCTGATATTAACCTTACCTTACAAGGCCTGGTTAATCCCTCTAAAGCCATAATAGCCGCCATTAGCTCCATTCTATTGTTGGTTGTTTCCTTTTCACCACCAAAAAGTTCTTTATCGACACCGTCATAACGCATCCACACACCCCAGCCACCAGGGCCCGGGTTACCTTTACAAGCACCATCTGTATATAACTCAACTATCTTTTCTGCTGACACGATACAACCTAATTCATGAACGGGCTTGCATTTCACACGGCTAACAAAGAAAATGCAAACTAATTTATCTTTCTTTAATATTAATGAAGATAAATAGGGCTAATTCACATATGAAGCTTTTTACTGTAGTATAAGCTAAGTATATGAAATATATAATTATTTAGAAGTTAACACGTTAAAATTATTAAAGTTTTTATAAATTATGAATTTTTTGCTTAAAAGTCTCTTTATCTCTAGCTTCCTTCTACTAAGCGCCTGTAACCAGATGCTAACTGGTGGGCTTAAAAATGACGGCTCTACTGACTTGGTAGAAAATCAAAAAACTCACAATAAAGCTTACGAGCTGCCTGCACTTTTGCCACTTTGGGCAAAGAAAACTAAACCACAAACTATTGAGCATAATGCTGATACTTTTGTTGAAAAAGATATCTTCGCGATTAATTACGATGACTACAAAACAGATACCCCCGATATTATCTGGGATAGAATTCGATCAGGTTTCACATTGCCAACATCTCAACATCGTAAAGTACTTTCTGAATTACGCTGGTTCGCAAAACATAAAGCTTATTTAAATCGCGTTGTAAATCGCGCAGAACCATTTCTTCATTTTATTATGGATGAAATAGACAAACGTAATATGCCAGCAGAAATGGTGTTATTACCAATTGTTGAAAGTGCGTTCCAACCGTTTGCCTATTCACATGGACAAGCAGCTGGTATCTGGCAATTCATTCCATCTACTGGTCGTCATTACGGTTTAAAACAAAACTGGTGGTATGACGGAAGACGCGACATTCACGCTTCGACAATTGCAGCGCTTGATTATTTACAATACCTGGGCAGAGCATTTAAAGGTGATTGGCTACACGCATTAGCTGCGTATAACTCAGGTATAGGTACTGTATCAAAAGCGATAAGAAAAAATAAACGTCGCGGTAAAGCAACCGATTTCTGGCATTTAAAGTTACCAAAAGAAACTCAAGGCTATGTACCTAAATTATTAGCACTGACCGAACTTATTTCTAAGCCTGAAAAATACAGTGTTGATTTGAAATGCATTCAAAATGCACCTTACTTCAATGTCGTTAAAACAAATGCTCAAATCGATCTAGCCGTCGCCGCTGAATTAGCCGACATGGATATCGGAGACCTTTACAAATTAAACCCTGGATATAATCGCTGGGCAACAGACCCTGCTGGTCCTCACCAGCTATTAATCCCGATTGAAAAAACAGATCAATTTAAAACTGGTTTACTTAAAATACCAGCAAAGAACCGAATTACCTGGAAGCGTTACAAAATAAAGCCTAACCAAACATTAGGTCATATTGCTAATAAGTTTCACATTACTGTAGCTCAGTTAAAACAAATTAATAAAATTCGATCTAATAATATAAGAGTTGGTCGTCATTTAATTATCCCTGTTGCAAGCAAAGGAATGGCTCATTACGCACTAAGCAAAACTCAAAGAGACAAACAACGCCGGGCAATTAAACGCAAAGGAAAAGGCAAAAAAGTTTACCACACAGTAAGAACCGGCGATTCGTTGTGGGATATTTCACGATTGTATAAAGTAGGCACACAACAGATTGCACGTTGGAATGGTATGTCACCTAAAGACATTCTAAGAGCCGGACAGAAATTAGTTATTTGGACTAAGAAACGTTTAACGCCTCGAATTAACAGCAGCATGGTAGGAGATTTTATTCGTACTATTCGCTACCGTGTACGCAACGGCGATTCACTATACCGAATCGCAAGACGCTTTAATGTTAGTATTCGCGACTTACACAAATGGAACCCTCTTAAAGGTAAATATCTAAAACCGGGCCAATCTATTAAAGTGTACGTAGACATAACCAATCAAGCGAGTAATAGTTGAAAAAGTTCAAGTATAACGTTTAAAGGCTTCATCATATAAACGTTACTGTGTTGCATTTCCTACAGGATTATAACATGGCAACAAAAATCACAGTTGAGCAACTTTCCAAATTCTCCCCTCTCAACACACTACATAAAAATGCACTTTCTCAAGTAGCAGAAAAAATAAAAATAAAATTTATCACTGCCGACTCAACTCTTTTTATCAAAGGGTCAACGGATGACAATCATTATTATTTACTCGATGGTAGTATTGACCTTATTGGTGACAATGGCATTTTAAATGCCATCGAAGCTAATTCAAAAGATGCTTTAGATCCTATTATTCAAATCACACCTCGCACAGTTACGGCTAAAGCTAAAACAGATGCAACTATCATCGTAATCGACTCTGACACTTTAGACATGATATTAACCTGGGATCAAACAAGCACTTATCAGGTACAAGAGCTCAGCGCAGGTAGCAATGATGACTCTGATGACTGGATGCTTCAACTTTTAAGAACAGAAGCATTTCATCGTATTCCGCCTGCCAATATTCAATCTATTTTTACCAAGATAGAAAACATATCTGTAAAACCGGGAGACAAAGTCATTGCTCAAGGTGATGATGGAGACTATTTTTATATTATTAAAAAAGGTCGCTGCCTGGTTACCCGAGCCACACCAAATCAACCTACCGGTATTAAACTAGCAGAACTAACAGATGGTGATACATTCGGAGAGGAAGCTTTAATTTCAGACAGTAAACGTAATGCAACGGTTACTATGCTAACTAATGGCATGTTATGTCGTTTATCTAAAACAGACTTCCTAGAATTATTAAATAAACCTTCTCTTGAGAGAGTTACTTTTAAAGAAGCTCAACAACTAATTGATTCAGATTCAGCATTATGGGTAGATGTTCGATTACCTCCTGAATACAAAAGTTTACACATTAAAAACAGCATCAATATACCGCTAATTTCTTTACGCCTAAAAATAAACAGCCTGGAAACTGATAAACAATATATTATTTATTGTGACTCAGAAAGAAGAAGTTCTGCAGCCTCATTTTTATTAAATGAATCAGGCCTTAGCTCAATAGTATTAATTGACGGGATTAAATCTGTTCCGGAAGAATATCGAAACAGTTAAGTTAAACGTATAAACTATTCTTGATAACCAGGAATAGATGAATGATCAACTTCATCTATTTGTTTATCTGATAAAAACTCTTCTGCGTAAGTTAAATAAACCTTTTCTCTGACAAATACATCGAATATATCAGGATCAATATGATGATCTATTTTCATACGACCAAGAATTTGTAAACACTCACTGATTTTTTTACCGTCTTTATAAGGGCGATCACTAGCTGTTAAAGCTTCAAAAATATCAGCTACTGCCATTACTCTAGCAGGCACCGACATTTCAAATCCCATCAAACCGTTTGGATAACCCTTACCATCCATGCGTTCATGATGACCGCCTGCATATTCGGGTACATTTTTTAAATGATCAGGAAATGGCAATGAAGCAAGCATTTTATTAGTTACGACTATATGATGATTTATAACTTCACGTTCTTCATATGTTAATGTTCCACGCTCCACACTTAGATTGTATATTTCATTATCAGTTAAATATGGAACTTCATCACCGTTGCGATCAACCCAATTGCTATTAGATGAAATCTTTTCAAGCCGTTTTTTATGAGCATCATCCATAAACTCACTACCAATATTTATTTGACGTAAGAAAAGCATATCGTCATCTATTTTTTCAATCTGATAATTATACTGATCTTTAAGTATCTGAATATCGGTATTAGACTCCCCATCTAACACTTTAATTTTTTGTTCCAGAAAATTAAGTTTTGCATCTCGTTTTAAAACTTCAGCCTTTAACTGAATCGTTTCAATTCGGTCGTAAATAGTTTCTAATTTTGTTGATTTATCAACAATATATTCTGGTGTGGTTACTTTTCCACAATCATGCAACCAGCCTGCTATTTTTAATTCATAACGATCTTTTGCTGCTAATTTAAATTCTTTTAATGATCCAGATAATTTTGCACTGCACGCTTCAGCTATCATCATTGTTAAATCAGGAACACGACGACAATGCCCACCAGTATACGGTGACTTTTCATCGATTGATGTAGCGATTAACTGTATAAAGGATTCAAACAATTCTTTTTGTTGATCAATTAATTTCTTTGTTGTTAAAGTAACCGCTGCTTGTGATGCAAGAGATTCAGCCAACTGAATATCTTCATCTGTAAATTCTTTAACATCACCCGTTTCTTTATCAAGGGCATTAATTAACTGCAACACACCAATGATTTTATCTTCATGGTTTTTCATAGGGATAGTTAAGATAGAACGTGTGCGATAACCAGTCGATTTATCGAATTCTTTAGTTCCTGAAAAATCATACCCATCAACATCATAAACATCTGGAATGTTAATGGTTTTATTTTCAAGAACAGCACTGGTGACAACCATTGAAGTATTTGGTTGCCCATCTTTATAAAGCGGTAAAGAAGGAAACTTCACGCTTTGGCCGTCTTTACTGCCTAGAGATATCTTTAAAGAATCCGTAGTGACAATTTCAAACTTTAGATGTTGATCTTCCGTCACAGAATAAACACTACCGCCATCTGCGTTTGTAAGTGACTTTGCGCCAAGCAAGATATGATTAAGTAAGCTTTTGGTATCTTTTTCTGCCGAAAGGGCAATTCCAATTTTATTAAGTTCTGATATACGCGAAATCATAATACGTCAAACCGCCCTAGTTCAGACTAAATAACCCAGTCCATTTCTTATTTTATAGCAGTATTTTCTGCTCTTTTTATTTTAGTTTACTGATAAATAAGGTAATTATGAAATAAAGCATAAATAAACGTAAACTTTTCTGACAATAAATACCTAAAAAAGTTTACGGATAGACTATTCGCTAACTACCCAGTAATACCACCCTTTGTTAATTGCATTGGGTTGAGTATTTTTTCTAATTCATCCCGGCTTAAATCGGTCATTTCTTCAGCAACATCAATCACTGCTCTATTATCTGCATAAGCTGTTTTAGCGATTTTTGCTCCCAGCTCATAGCCAATAACCGGGTTAAGGGCTGTGACGAGAATTGGATTTTTATCCAGAACTTTTTTGATATTACTTTCATTAACAGTAAAGCCTTCAATCGCCTTAGTAGCCAAAACAGTGGCTCCATTAGCCAGTATTTCAATACTTTGTAGCAAGTTGTAAGAAATCACAGGTAGCATCACATTAAGCTGAAAGTTTCCTGACTGACCAGCAACTGTAATCGTTGCATCATTACCAATAACCTGTGCGCAAACCATAGCAACGGCTTCTGGTATAACAGGGTTTACCTTACCTGGCATAATGCTACTACCCGGCTGTAATGCAGGCAGAGCTATTTCGCCGATTCCTGCAAGTGGCCCACTGTTCATCCAACGTAAATCATTACTGATTTTCATCAAGCTAACTGCCAATGTTTTAAGCTGGCCACTTAATTCCACCGCCGAATCCTGACAACTCAATGACTCAAATTTGTTTTCATTACTAGTAAATGCCTGGCCAGTTATTTCAGATATTTGCTTAGCAAAAGTTGTAGCAAAACGTCCATCAGCATTAATTCCCGTACCCACAGCTGTGCCGCCTTGAGCTAATGAATTTAAGCGCGGTAAAACATCCAGAAGTCGTGCTTTTGCTTGTTTGATTTGAGCTTGCCAGCCTGATATTTCTTGCTGCATCGATACTGGCATCGCATCCATCAGATGTGTGCGGCCTGTTTTTACGATATGAGCAAGACTTTCACCTTTATCAGACAGTGTTTGCTCAAGTAAATCTAATGCTGGTAATAATTGCTCTACAACAGCCTGACTAGCACTAACCTGAAGAGCTGTTGGGATCACATCATTAGATGACTGCCCCATATTCACATGATCATTTGGATGAATATCAACCTTATCTTGTTGACATAAAGTGGATATCACTTCATTGGCATTCATATTGGTACTTGTTCCAGAACCGGTCTGAAAAACATCAATAGGAAAGTGTTCGTCATGCACACCATCTGCAACGGCTTGTGCATGTTTAACGATAGATTGCATTAAAGTCTTATCAAGATAACCCAACTCAGTATTGGCTTGAGCACAGGCAATTTTCACTAAGCCGAGAGCTTTAATAAAAGCACGTGGCATAGACAAACCACTAATAGGAAAGTTATCGACAGCACGCTGCGTTTGAGCCGCATATAAGGCACTCTCTGGTACCTGTAGTTCACCCATACTGTCTTTTTCGAGTCGATATTTCATTCTGTTTCCTGTTAACGGTGCCTATAAATGATGAATTCCAAGCCGCACTTGATAATTCGATGGTATAATTATGCATTAAATTTCCCTTAATCAATACAGAGCATAGCAAGTTTATATGGAACTCTCCGAACTAACCGCAATATCTCCAGTCGATGGTCGTTATGGTAATAAAACGACTGATTTACGATCAATTTTCAGTGAATATGGTTTAATTTATCATCGCTGCTTAGTAGAAGTTCGCTGGTTACAAGCGTTAGCTGCTGAATCAGATATTGCTGAAGTACCAACGCTAAGTGACGAAGCCAACTCTGTATTGAACAGTATTATTACTGATTTTAGTTTGTCAGATGCTCAACGCGTTAAAGAAATCGAAAGCACCACTAATCACGATGTAAAAGCGGTTGAATATTTCCTTAAAGAGAAGATTACTGGTAACGCTGAGCTTGAAGCCATCAATGAATTCATTCATTTTGCCTGCACATCAGAAGACATTAACAACCTGTCTTATGCCTTGATGTTATTCAACGGCCGTAAAGACTCATTGCTACCAATGGCCGACAAAGTTATTGCCGAAGTTAAAAAGCACGCCTTAGACTATGCGGAGCAACCAATGCTCAGTCGTACTCATGGCCAGCCAGCTTCACCAAGCACAATGGGTAAAGAGTTTGCCAATGTCGTTTACCGTTTACAACGTCAGCGTGAGCAAATCGCATCTGTTGAAATCATGGGTAAAATAAATGGCGCAGTGGGTAACTACAATGCACACCTGTCTGCTTATCCTGATTTAGACTGGGCTGCATTTGCAGAAAAGTTTGTGACTTCTTTGGGTTTAACATTTAACCCTTACACTATTCAAATTGAGCCGCACGATTACATGGCTGAATTGTTCCATGCGATCAGTCGTTTCAATACTATCTTGATTGATATTAGTCGTGATATTTGGGGTTACATTTCTATCGGTTTCTTCAAACAGAAAACAATTGCCGGTGAAGTCGGTTCTTCGACTATGCCACATAAAGTAAACCCGATTGATTTTGAAAATGCTGAAGGTAACCTTGGTGTTGCTAATGCATTATTTGATCACTTAGCAATTAAATTACCGATCTCTCGCTGGCAGCGTGATTTAACTGATTCGACAGTTCTAAGAACTTTAGGTGTTGGTTTTGGGCATTCGAATATCGCTTACTCTTCACTATTACGCGGTTTGAGTAAACTTGAAATAAACGCTGAAAAATTAAACCAGGATTTAACAGATAATCTTGAAGTTTTAGCAGAGCCTATTCAGACAGTAATGCGTCGTTACGGTATCGAAAAGCCATACGAAAAACTTAAAGAGTTAACGCGTGGTAAACGCATTAATCAAGAAGACTTAAAGGTATTCATTAACAATTTAGAAATACCTGAAGATGCAAAGCAACAGTTACTGGCGTTAACGCCTCACAACTATATTGGTAATGCTGTTGAGCAGGCAAAAAACATCTAACCAGCCATTACAACTGCTTGGTGGTTTAACAACCGAGCAGTTTTTTAATGAATACTGGCAAAAAAAACCATTATTAATCCGCAATGCAATTGATGATTTTGAATCATTAATCTCTCCGGATGAACTAGCCGGTCTTAGTCTCGAAGACCAGGTTCAGTCACGTATCATTATTGAAAAAGATGCGGATAAACCCTGGAAGGTTTTATACAGCCCTCTTGAAGAATCTGTATTTTCAGAAATGCCTGAAAAAGACTGGACATTACTCGTCAGTGATGTCGAAAAACATATCCCTGAATTTACAAAAATTACCGATCAGTTTCGATTTATTCCTGACTGGCGCATAGATGACCTGATGATCAGTTATGCACCTGAAGGCGGCTCCGTTGGCGCTCATATTGATCAATATGATGTATTTCTACTACAAGCACATGGCCAACGCCGTTGGCAAATTGGTTCTAAACCAGTAGATAATGAAGCATACATTGAAGACCTTGATATTCGCGTATTAAAAGAATTTTTTCATGATCATGAGTGGACGCTTAACCCTGGTGATTTATTATATCTTCCACCACGAATCGCACATCACGGTGTTGCTTTAAATGACTGCCTTACCTACTCCATTGGTTTCAGAGCGAATAGCCATAATGAGCTGGTAACGTCATTTACAGATCACTTGTTAAATAACAATAAAAATGAAAAACGTTATAACGCTATCGATTTTCAACAACACCCTGCGGAAATTACAGCTGATACGATTCAGCAACTGAAAAGCATCTTGCTGTCTAACTTACAAACCGATTCAGCACATATTGAGGAATGGTTTGGAGAATTTATAACCGAACAAAAATTTGAACTAGACACAGTACCAGAACAAGTTTTTACTGACAGCAATGAAGTATTTGAATACCTATCAAGCATTGAGCTAATAAATAGACACCCTGCTATTCGCTTTGCATTTATCAAACACGGTGAAATTTCAGATTTATTTATCAATGCTAAAAAATATAAAACCCAAACAGAATTTGCAGAACTGCTTTGCGGCAAAAGAGAGATTTCAATATCCACATTGATAGCTAATACAAAAGATGAAACCGAGAAATCTGTAATACTTGACTGTATTAATTCAGGCTATTTATACAATGAGCATTGATAACTTAATCATTCGTAATGCTGACTGGAACACTGACAAACAACTTCTCAAAGAAATCCGTAAAGAAGTTTTTATTGATGAGCAACAAGTTCCAGAAGAATTAGAATGGGACAATGACGATACTAACGCACTACACTGTTTAGCAACTTTAAACAGTACTGCTGTTGCAACAGGCCGCTTACAACAAGACGGTCAACTTGGTCGTATGGCCGTTATAAAAGAATTCAGACACATGGGCATTGGTAGCAAAGTTCTACAACACTTATTAAAGCAGCAGCAACTTAATATACCTGTTTTTATTCATGCGCAAGAACACGCTGTAGACTTTTATAAAAAGTTTAATTTTGAAATCAATGGAAATGAATTTATGGAAGCAGGAATTCCTCACTACTTAATGACACTGAGAAACGATAGCAACTAATGAAACAACTGATTCCATCACAAACAGCGCCAGAACAATTACCTAGCCGTTTTGATCTTGGGAAAACCAATGCAGAAATTGCCTTTAATAGTGCGATTGCAAATCGTAATGCGGCAATTTCCATGATCAGACAAGGTCACCTTGTTGTTAATCTTTACACTCAAGATTTAGACCCACAAGTTTTAAACAATGAAGACTTTGCTAAAAACTTACTAAGAATGATTAAGAGCTACAAACAAATGCAAATTAGAATTCTTGTGAAGGATTCAACAAAAGCCGTTAAAGGTTCTCACGCTTTATTACGTTTAGCTCAACAACTGAGTTCTCATATTGAAGTCAGAGAAATACCTGATATTTTTCATTCTGAAAAAAGCTCTTTCATGGTTGTCGATAGAGTCGGTTTTTACTACCGCCCTTCAGCAAACGAATTTAAAGGGTCTGTAAACTTTAACAGCCCAGGGCGAGCCGTTAAGTTAGTCGATTTCTTTTCTGACGTTTGGGAAAAGTCGACACCCGACCCTCATTTCCGAAAATTTCATATTTAATTTTTATTGTTATTTTTTAGGGCAAAAAAAAGCCTCTGAATTTATCAGAGGCTTTTTTCATTTAAGTAGATTAATACTTAAGATGATTTTCCAGCATAATCTGCAATACCTGGATTGTTATTTACACCAATCAATTCAGGATCGTTCTGCTTAGGAATAACATAAACGTTATCCGCACCACGACGCTTGATAAGGTGATCACGAACAACATCCCAAAGTGGACGACCATCAGGCGCTTTACCTACGCTTGCCCAACCAGCAACGCTGTAAGTTTTCTCTGGATCAATTGCGCTACCGTCATCAAGTTTAGCATTAGTAATACGTTTACCTAATGTCTGACCTGGCTCAATCGTGTAATCCAAACCACCGATACGCACCATGTCACCACCTGACTGCAAGTAAGGATCTGGATCAAATAAGTTATCAGCAACACCTTCAAGGATATCTAATAACTGCTTACCAGTCATATTGCTCACATATGTTTCACCATACGTCATAGAACACTGTGTTAAAACATCTTCCATTGTGATCCAGTCACCTTTCAACTTACTGGTACCCCAACGAACACCTGCAGATAGTGAAACATCGGCATTATATTCATCACGTAACGCATTACATAAGACCTGATCCCAGGTACCCATGAAATTACCACGACGATATAAAGTACGATCAGCAATTGCTAGTTTTTCAGATAGAATTTCTTCATAACTCTTACCTAAACGGTTTTCATTGAAGTAGAATTCTTTATTACGACTTTCAATGACTTTCTTGTCATATTTAGTCTGGCGCATCTGATCGATGTACGCCTGCATTTCTTTATCTTCTTCAACCCAGTCACTAATGATAGGCATCATCTTATAGTGCATCGCTTTAACTTTGCCGTCCTGAATATCAAAATCCATAACACCAAGGTATTTAGAGTTAGAACCGGCATTTGTTACAAGACATGTATTACCAGCTACGTTCTTAACTTCAATTGGCTTTGGAATACCATCATGTGTATGACCACCAAATACAGCATTTAAGCCAGGCACACGTTCTGCCATTTTGATATCAACATCCATACCGTTATGCGATAACAATACGATTGCATCTGGCTTTTCATTAGCGCGAATCTCTTCAACAAGCTCAATCATGTCATCTTCACGTAAACCAAAAGACCAATCAGGGAAGAATTCTTGAGGGTTAGCATTACCAGTACGTGGGAATGCCTGACCGATAACACAGATGCGCGCACCACCAACATTCTTAATTACATATGGACGGAATGCATGGCCTGTTTCTTCATTATAAAGACCCGTACCATCATATTTTTCAACCATTTCTGGGTATTCATCACCAAACAACGCATCTTCTTTAACGCGAACGTTTTGACCGATAAAATCACCTTTAAACATTGTTACATTGTTTAAAACTTCATCTTCACGATAAGTGAATTCCCAATGCCCAACCATTACATCTACACCCATAATGTTTGAAGCTTCAACCATATCAACACCACGAGTCCAAAGTGATGTACCAGAACCCTGCCACAAATCACCACCGTCGATGGTCAATGTATTTTCACGACCACCTGCTTCTGCAGTTAACTGATCTTTTATCGCTTTGATATTCGCATAACCACCGGTTTTACCGTATTTACGCGCTGCATTTTCAAAATCGATGTATGTATAAGCATAAGACTCAGGGCTGTTTAGCTCCATACCCATTGCTGCCATCAACTTACTACCAACTACATGCGGTGGACGGCCAAAAGCATCACCAACACCTAAGTTAACATTAGGCTCACGGAAGTGAACAGGGTTTAATTGACCGTGTACATCTGTGATGTGAAAGATACGTGCATTACCCTTCATTGGTAGGTCATAAAAGCCTGCAGGCATAGCAGCCTGGGCTGATTTACCTGCTGAAGTTGCTGAATCCTGGTCAGATGAGCAAGCAGGAAGCATTGTAGCTGCTGTACCCGCACCCATT
Source organism: Gammaproteobacteria bacterium (assembly GCA_030595185.1). Classification (GTDB taxonomy): domain Bacteria; phylum Pseudomonadota; class Gammaproteobacteria; order SZUA-229; family SZUA-229; genus JAUVDT01. The sequence goes on along the minus strand of JAUVDT010000025.1, from coordinate 12,729 downwards.
ATTTTCAAGAATTCACGACGGTCTATATATTTCATAAAATGTGATCCAAATTGGTAAAAGTTTATAAATATTCGATTTAATCAGTGTTATATGTAAATTAACTGATTATAATGCGGCTCCCGAACAACACAGTTGTACATTAAGAGTCCACTTATCAACTCGATTTATATCGATTTATTATTTTTAATGTGGGCTTATATTAAAACATATTAGTCATTATGCAAATGAATCATTTATCTATATTAAAACTTTTTTCTAAACAGCTCCTGAGACAGCGAATTTTACTTGTTATTTTGTTATTTTCTGGGCTTTATTCCCCTACAATTACTGCGGATGTTGTTAAGCCTGCTCTGGTTGAAATCAGCATTTTCAGTAAAGGCAAATATCGCGTTGAGGTACGAGCCAGTATTGAAGCGATGATGACCGGTATCGACGCACGTTTTAAAAACACCAAAGATTCACCTAACTCAGATGCCTATGACGAGCTTCGCGCCATGCAAGCCGATGAGTTAGCCGTTGCCTTTAATTCCTTTAAAGACCGTTTAAACGATGAGATTTACTTAAAATTTGACGGCAATAAGACTGATTTAAAAATAACTGAAATCGATATTTCTGAACCGGGTTATCTGAAAGTCCCAAGAGTTAGCGTTATCGTCTTCGAAGGCCCCATTCCTAATGATATTGAGTCAGTAGTTTGGTACTACCCACAAAGTTTTGCCGATAATGCTGTTCGCCTGCGACAGGTAGATGCAGAAAATGAGAAATGGCATTGGTCAAACTGGCAATGGTTACGTAGAGATAAGCCCAGTGAGCCTTTCAGTCTTTCTGAGGTATTCAACCCACCTAGCTTATTCGATACAATAGAAACGTATACAGGAGCTGGCTTTGACCACATTTTACCTAAGGGTCTGGATCACATTCTCTTTATCTTGGGTATCTTTCTACTCAGTCTAAAAATGCGTCCGTTATTATGGCAAGTAACCATGTTTACCCTTGCTCACTCGATAACGCTCTCTTTATCGATGATGAACATTATCAGCATGCCCTCAAACATTGTTGAGCCTTTAATTGCTCTTTCAATTGCTTACATTGCAATTGAAAATATCTTTGCAAAAGATCACAATCAAAAGACAAGAAATAGTCGATTAGCTATCGTCTTTGGTTTTGGTTTATTACATGGACTTGGTTTTGCTACCATGCTGGCCGATTTTGGTATGCCAGATGATGCTTTTACAACTGCTTTAATCAGTTTTAATGTAGGCGTAGAACTAGGACAATTGACCATAATTGCTTTTGCATTTGCAGCGGTCGGTATCTGGTTTGGTAAAAAGCACTGGTACCGTCAAGCAATTGTTATACCCTTTTCAGCAATGATTGCTATCACCGGCCTTTATTGGACATACGATAGAATCGTTTTTTAATGCTTAATACCTTGTCTTTTTTGATAGACAAGATATAAACGATAACCCAACAGTCCAGTCAAAATTACCGCTATCAATGCAGGCTGACGAAAGTCAGCTCTTGTCATCCAAAAGTAATGCACCGTAGCCATTATAGATATCGGATAAATCAATTGGTGTAATGTTTTCCAGCGTTTCTTTAAACGCTTCATCATTTTATTAGTTGATGTAAACACCAATGGCATTAATAAAATAAACGTAGCAAAACCGAGCGTGATAAAAGGACGCTTAATAATGTCTTTTAAAATTTCATCCCAATCAAAAAACTGATCAAACCAAACATAGGCTGTTAAATGCAGACACACATAAAAAAATACAAATAAGCCCAACATGCGTCGAACTCGCATTAAAGCACTTAAACCCAATGTTTTACGTAATGGTGTAACAGCAAGTGTAAATAACAAGAAATACAATGCCCAGTCACCAAGGCTTCGTATAATAGTTTCAGCAGGATTAACCCCTAGTCCTTGATTAAAACCACCCCATACAAGATTTAGAATAGGTATTAAACATAATACAAAAACAAATGGTTTAAATAATGCTGAATTATTCACTTTTAGTACGTATCGATTTGATTTAATAACAGCTTCCATTAGAAAAACTTCTTCAAATCCATTCCTTTATACATATGAGCAACTTGCTCACCATAACCATTAAACTTTAGTGTTTTATGTTTACCAGCCCAGAATGGTTCACCGATTTTTCTCTCTGTTTTTTGACTCCAGCGCGGGTGGTCAACTTCAGGATTAACATTAGAATAAAAGCCATATTCTTTAGGCCCTATTTTATTCCATGTCGAGGTTGGCTGATGTTCAGTAAATCGTATTTTAACAATGGATTTAATATTTTTGAATCCGTACTTCCATGGCACCACTAAACGAATAGGCGCACCATTTTGATTGGGAAGTTCATTTCCATATAACCCGACAGCCATTAATGTCAATGGATTCATCGCCTCATCCATACGCAAACCTTCGGTGTATGGCCATGGTAATACTCTTAATGCTTGTCCCGGCATGCGCTCTTTATCATATAAAGTAACAAACTCTACATATTTAGCCTTTGATGTTGGCTTAAACTGTTTGATCATATCTGCCAACGGAAAACCTACCCAGGGTATGACCATTGACCAGCCTTCAACGCAGCGGAATCGATAAATACGTTCTTCCAATGCATAAGGCTTAATAAAGTCTTCTAAATTATAAACACCTGGCTTTTCTACCTCACCTTCAATAGCGATAGACCAGGGATCAGGGTTAAATTCTTTAGCCCTTTTTGCAGGGTCATATTTACCGGTTCCAAACTCGTAAAAATTATTATAACCAGTGATATCAGAAAAATCGGTTAGTTTTTCTGTTGTACTAAACTGGCTCTTAGCAAGGTTTTTATATTTTTGTGCCTGTGTTTTGGCTTCGGCAATAGACATATTGGCACCCGCTAATAATGCCGCAGTCCCTAACCCCATATTTTTAATGAATTCACGTCTTCCGTCATAAATTTTTTGATCAGTAATTTCAGATGAAAGTATATCGCTTTTATTTTTAATTATTATGCTCATAAGGAACCTCTAGAATATAAATAAAGAGACAGACTAATAAAGCATTAGTTCAATTTAGCATTTATCAATATATTTACACGTATTTAATATTCAGCTAATAACCTTTCAATAGATGACTTAACACCGGATACCTCAAATGGTTTATTACAAATAGCTGATACACCGGATTGCTGAACGGTGGTTAAAATACGTTGATCACCTTCTGATGTAACCATTAATAATGGTACTGATTTTTGATTACTCTCTTTTCGAATATAATCTGTTAATGCTTGTCCATCTATATCAGGCATATGATAATCAGTGATTATTAAATCAAAGAACTGAGAATCAATGATAGGTATGGCAGCAGCCCCACCATCAGCTTCTGTAAAGTTTTCAATGCCCATATCAGTCAAAACTCGACGAATTTGTTTACGAGCAAATGCACTATCATCAACGATTAAAACATTAAGATCTTCAACCACTAAATTTTCTAAATAAAGCTCATCTGGCTCAAGATAATCTAAAGAATTATATAACGCTTTTCTGAAATCAGACGCCTCAAAAGGCTTAGGTAATAAGGCTGTCACACCCGCCTGTCTTATTGGCTCTAACATCTCTTTATGAGTTTCACTGGATATCAATATATACGCAATATCTATCAGATCATCATCACTACGAATTTTTTGAACAAGATCAATACAAGACATATCTGATAAATACATAGCACTAATGGTCAGATCAAAGTGTTTCTTTTTCATATGATCAAAGGCTTCTGCACCCGTGTTGGCATATTCAATATGCTCAATTCCAGCATCTTTGAGTTCATTGGTAATGATTTTTGCCTGTGTTGAGGACGGTTCAACCAACAAGACAGATAGTTTATTTAAGGTTTTCAATGCTTTAAATCTCAAAAAGTTAGGGTAAGATATCTCTTCACGATTAAGTTTAGCAGTAAGTCTGCAATTCGCCATAAAATGCCTGAAAAACACATCCCCTGGTTGCAACTAAACACCCTCGATTTTCCCGATGTCAATAGTGCATGGGAAGAGCCTAACGGCATATTAGCCGCAGGCGGAGATTTATCTGTAGCACGCCTTATTAATGCATATTGCCACGGTATCTTTCCTTGGTATAACGAAGGCGAACCCATTTTATGGTGGTCACCCGATCCTCGTTGCGTCCTGATCCCATCAGAACTCAAAGTATCTAAGAGCCTAAGAAAAACAATTAAAAAGCAAAAATACACAATTACATTTGATCAGTGCTTTAGTGATGTGATTTCAGCTTGCGCATTACCCCGAGAAGAAATTTCTGATGATGAAACAGGAACCTGGATTTCAGATGAGATGCAACAAGCATATATTAAATTACATAACGCAGGTTATGCACACTCGGTAGAATGCTGGTTAGATGATGAATTGGTAGGCGGTTTATATGGGCTTGCTATTGGAAAAGTATACTTTGGTGAATCGATGTTCAGCAAAGCCAATGATGCATCAAAAGTTGCTTTTGTCGCATTATGTGAAAAATTAAAGGATAACAGTTTTCAGTTGATCGATGGACAAGTCGACTCACCTCACCTTAGAACGCTGGGTTTTCAACTCATTGAACGTGAGGATTTTATAAGCAAACTGGCTAAGTTAACTAAGAACAAAGAAAAAACTATTCTTTAACTGCATTCGTTAAAAGTCAAAACCAAGATCAAAATATTTCACCACAGAGGCGCAGAGACACAGAGGAAAGCAAAGCCATTTAACCGTATCTTTTGCTCTGAAAAAGTCTATCTATATACCACTTTTTCTACGTAAGCATAGATAAAGTATAAAAGGTTTTCTCTGTGTCTCTGCGCCTCTGTGGTGGGTTTGTCTTTTGATGTTTACGACTGCTTAGTACTACTTGTTGTCATAGTACCTGTCAGGTTTTTTGTGAAATCATAGACCAAGCCTGAGCTAGTACACTTTATGTATTCTTTAAGAAATTATAAAAGTTTTCTTTGCTGATAGCAGCAACATGCTCAAGACTCATATTGCGCTCTTTTGCTACACATTCTGCTACGTATTTAACATACGCGGGCTGATTTTGCTTGCCTCTCATAGGAACGGGAGCAAGATAAGGTGAATCGGTTTCTATCAAAAAACGGTTTTCAGGAACTTTACGTATTACTTCTCTAATTTGTTCTGCTGTTTTAAATGTTGCAATACCACTAAATGATAAATAAAAATTCTCATCTAATGCCTTTTTCGCAAATGTCCAATCTTCCGTAAAGCAATGAATAACACCACCACAATCTTTAGCTGATTCTTCTTTGATAATATCAATAGTATCTTTTTGCGCATCTCTGGTATGAACAATAACCGGTTTATTAACAGATTTAGCCGCTTCAATATGATGGCGAAAACGTAATTTCTGCCATTCGGGTTTATCCTTTTGATAGAAATAATCCAGGCCAGTTTCTCCAACCGCTACCACTTTATCTTTTGTAACATATTGAATAATTTTATCGACTGTTAAAGCATCACCAACAGCATGAGTTGGATGCATGCCTGCAGATAAAGATATTTGATCATAGTTTTTAACTAACTCATACATTGCATCAAAGCCATATAAGTCAATACAAACACATAACATATGTTCAACATCGCTTTGTTCTACTATATCTATGAGCTTAGAAAAGCTATTTTCATAGTCATCGAGGTCAATACAATCCAGGTGACAATGCGAATCAATAAACATTAAATTTTCTCACTACAGTAAGTAACACAGGCATTAAATTTATGCCTAATAATAACATTTTTAGGCATAAATAGATGCACAAGAACTAGCAAGAGACTTTTAATTTTAAAAAGACTTTCAAAAGAATATTTAGAGAATTATAAAAATGAAAACTAAATTTGAATAGTAAAGATAGAATTAGACTATTGCAACGACAAGCCTTTAAAAGTTTGTTCAGCCCAATCCACAGCCTGTAAATAATAATCTGTTAATTCGGACGAATCAAGATCTGGAATATTAATTTCATACAAACAACATTGCTCGTATTCTAATACACAACGTAATGTTTGACCGATAAACCCCTCAAGCTTCAAACCCTCTTTTAGATCACTACTAATAGCTAATTCTGGCAATACCTGATCCATCGTTTGATCCAGCATAGCATCTAATACTGATAGCAACCCCACAGTGAAATAGCTATTAATATCATGCAGCCCAACTTGTTTGGCTAAAGTTTCACACATTTTAGCTCTAATTAAAGCTAATTTTGATAACTCAGAAGGTTTATCATCTACTCCAGTTAATATGATAATAATTGTCAAATTTTTGATCGCATCCCGGCCTAAATACACAATAGCTCGACTAATTGAATCTATATCATCAACATTGTAACGAGCACTATTGATTAACCGTAAAACACGAAAGCTTAAACTGACGTCTGATGATATAAGTGACTCTAGTTCTTCTAACTCAAGATTAGGATCAAGTATTCGAGACAATGTTTGAATAACTGGAAGTAATAAAGTTGGTACAGATTTCTGACTTGTTATATCAGGTTTACCCAGAAAAAACCCCTGAAAGTAGTCAACACCCAACTCTTGCAGCTCAGGTATTTGTTGATAGTTTTCAATATTAATTGCTATCATTTTACAGTTAAATTTATTAGCTAATTCAGATGATTCTTTTACCTCTTCTGAGCTTAATTTTTGAGTATCACACTTGATGATATCAAATAGTTGCATAATATCAGGTGAAATTTTATTGGGTACAAAATGGTCAATTGCTAATTTCACACCTTCAGATGATAGTCGCGTCAAAACTTCACGATGTCTATCTGCGGTATCGTCATTAACTTCGATTTCTAAAGTAATTGACAGGGAACCAAAAGGGAGCTCTAAAAAATCATCTATATTATCCAAATAATCGTTACTTATATTAAAATAACAATCATTACCGGCAGTTACTTTTTCGACACCTATATCAATTAGAGATGAAAGTAATACTTGTGATGTTGCTAATTCCGCTGAATTAAATTCAGCATTTTCCTTAAAACCATCACGAAATAATAATTCATACCCATGGAGATTATATTTAAAATCAAATATTGGTTGTCTAGCCAGAAAAATTTCAGACATTATTACTCATAGTCCCTTAATTCAATGTTATTACAATAATATAGACCATATATATTACTTATGTATTACATATACTTGCATATGCTTATAGATACCTCTATAAATATCAGTATTGTCATTCAAAACGGCATAATCATATAGCCTCTATCCCTTAAGTGTGACCTCAGAATATTTAGAGATAGAGCTAATCGTGTTTTAGAAAGAACAATTTCATTGGTAATATCGTGTTAAAAGAATTTAATATTGCATGCTTTTGTATAAATCATACAGATATAATCTTGTTAGAGTTTTTATTATCCGTCATAGAGAAAACAACCGATACTCAATGGAAATTAACTAGTGGAATACTAGGTGATATAGCAATATTCAACACAGATGAACTAGAAGGCATTGAGCACTACGAAAAAGCAATTAATGGGCTATCACCCCCTATCTGTATAACTTATTCATCTAAACCCATCTCAGCAGATAAACAATTACATTTAAACAAACCTTTGCGATCATCTGATTTTATTGTACTCATTAATAGAATACTTGATGAGAACTCTGATTTAGGAAAAGAAGTCACAGATAAAAGACCCCGCGCATCAAATACGATAATAAATGATGACAAGAACAATCAATCCCACCCAAAAACGCTAAAAAAAAATTATAATGTAAAACGAACTTCATTAGAATATTTATACAATATATTAAGTGAAAATAAGGCATCAAACTCTTCGCCTATAAAAGTCACATTTCAAAATATAAATATTTATATTGATTTTAAATATAATCAATACATCAGTAACCACCATCTTTCAGACTTGATAGAAGTCATTAAAACAGATGTTAATTTATTAGATATAAGCAATATTTCGAATAATGAAATCAGTAAACTCAAAGAAAGAATAAAACCATCACCACTTTCAGAATTAATCTGGTATTCAACTTTAATGGGCTCAAATGGCTATTTAAACAAAGATATAAATGAGCAAACACTGCTGCACCTTAATCGTTGGCCAAATTTCAAAACTCTTATCCATTTACCTCGGCACGTCACATTAGCCGCCTTTATGACTAAAAACACCTGTACGCTCGAAGAAATTAGTAAACAAACCCTTATCCCTCTTGATGATATTATTAGTTTTGTCAATGCGAACAAGGCGATGGGGTATTTAGAAATTGGTATTAATCAGAATCAATCTACTTTTATTGGTATTAAAAAAGATATACATGAAAGAAACTTATTTTCTAAACTTTATAATAAGCTTTTAAGTGCTATTAAATACTAATCCCTCTCTCTTAGGTTTTCATTTTTGTTAGCAGTATTTATAACAAATATTGACACAATATGAACTTTACTCTTTTATTATATCAACAACTGATTTGAGCCAAACTCAATAAAGCAAAGAATTTGCATTATTGAGAACGTAGCATTATGTGTAAAAATTCTCGACTTAAATACCTTCTACCGCAATTGCCTTAAAATGGTACAACTGTACTTTTAATAATAAGTATATCTGAGGATGAATAGATTATAATTAAACACTTAAATAGGTAGCAAAATGTGAACAATTGGTTACATTTTAACTATATTAGAATTTCGTTATTGAAAGACATTCATCTTTCATGATAAAAATAGCTTAACTTAAATAATAATAAATCAGGGGTTATGAGGATGTCTAATTTAGCGAGTGAACGCAGAGACAGAACACGAATAGAATTGAAAAACCTAGTAAATGATCGCACAGAAATGTTATCACAGTATTGTTTATTAGCTGGAACGGGCGAAACTCATGAAACTGCTAGTCAAGAGTTAGACAGTGATAATGCTTTACTGCAAGAATTTTGTGAAAACCTTATAGATTATCTGGCCAAAGGTCATTTTGAGTTATACCAACGCATTAATGATGGTGAAGAAAGACGACAAGACATCATTGATCTAGCACGTGAGTTCTACCCTAGAATTGCCGAAACAACTAACTATGCGGTAGATTTCAATGACGAATATGATAAAAGCTTAAAGAAACTTGGTACTTTTGACCATTACGGTGAGCGTTTATCTAAATTAGGTGAAGAATTAGCCATCAGATTTGAACTTGAAGATAAACTGATTAACTCCCTACTCGCAAAAAAAGGCGAGAAAAAAGAAGCCATTTCTGCCTAAGCCTGAAAACAGGGATATATTTAGATTAAATCCCTGTTTTATCAATGGCTTATTTGGTTATTTCCCAGCAATGATGTATCGCTTTTGGACGATTAAAGTCTTCTGGCATCGTCGTTTTTGTAATATCTTTAATCGTAAAGCCTCTATCGAGCAATTCTTGCTCATCTAATTTAAATGACTTCATATTATTAGAGAAGATTAGCACACCACCTTTCTCCAAAGATGCCATGCAGTTTTTGATTAAAAAGAGATGATCTCTTTGAATATCAAAACTTGATTCCATTCGCTTAGAGTTAGAAAACGTTGGTGGATCTAAAAAGATTAAATCAAATTTCTTTCGATTATCTTTTAACCATTGAATACAGTCAGCTTGTTGAAAGTAATACTCTTTCTTATTTAAGTTATTCAACGTGAAATTACGCCTGGCCCAATTAAGATAGGTATTTGACATATCCACAGTCAATATTGACTTTGCACCACCTGCAGCCGCATAAACACTCACAGCACCTGTATATGCGAATAGATTTAGAACCCGTTTATCATTACTTTTCTCTTTAACTAATTGCCTGACTAGCCTGTGATCCAGAAATAGCCCAGTGTCTAAATAATCAGTTAAATTTACATCAAACAACAAACCAGACTCTTCTACTGTAAAGAAATCTTTATCCTGTTTGTGTTTCTCATATTGAGATACACCGCGCTGTCTTGATCTGGTTTTAAAGACGAGTTTAGAACCATCATCACCTGTCACATCTTTTACAACACACTGCATTTCTTGTTGACGTTTTTTAACTTTTGCCAATTCAATTTGGCCAGGCGCCTGGTACTCTTGCACATGGTACCAGTCATTGTATACATCTATTGCAAAAGAGAATTCTGGAATATCAGCATCATAAATACGATAAGCATGAATGTTATTTTTTCTTGCCCATTTTTTTAAATGTTTAGTATTTTTTTGTAAACGATTTTTAAACATTAAAGCTTGTTCACTGACCTCATCCATTGTCAATGGCTTTTGTTCTTCAAGCAAAGGTAATATAAGGTAATGATTCAGTTTACACGTCAGTGCACCATTAAAAAATTTATTGGTTTTATGTGCTCTTAATGCAATATTTTTTAAAAGCTTTTCATTGCAACTAAAAACAGATGCTTTCCAGTTTTCAAATTTTAGCTTAAGTATGTCACCAAGATCAGAGTATAAATAACGTAACGACTCCTCATCCCCCAATCTTTCACCATAAGGGGGATTAGTAATAACTAAACCCGGTGTCATGTATTCAGCAGGCTCACAGTCTTCAAGCTTTTGTTTTCTAATTTTAATAAAATCAGAAAGTTCCATCGCTTCGATATTGTCATAAGCCGCTTCTACAGTGCGCTCATCTTCATCATAGCCATAACAAACGGGTAATTTTTTACCATCTAATGCTTTATAAAAATCTTCAGACGCTTTGGTCTTAATTTCATCCCAGTACTCGGAGTCATGTCCTTTCCAACCAATGAAACCGTAATAATCCCTCAGCACTCCGGCAGCCATACCAGCAGCCATTAATGCTCCTTCAACTAAGAAAGTAGCTGAGCCGCACATTGGGTCTAATAAGGTACCGCCATTTTTAGCAATTTCTGGCCAGCCTGCACGCAACAAAATAGCTGCTGCAAGGTTTTCTTTTAATGGAGCAGTAACATTACTAACACGGTAACCACGTTTATGAAGAGACTCACCACTTAGATCTATGCTTATGGTTGCTTCATCTTGATTAAGGTAGAGGTGAATACGAAGATCGGGTTGTGACTTTTCTACATTAGGGCGCGAATCGTATTTATCCATAAATTGATCTACAACCGCATCTTTAACTTTTAATGCCGCGTAATGACTATTTGTCATTTCAGACTTTAAAACAACAGCATCAACAGCAAAAGTCGAAAATTCATCGATATGCTCATCCCAGTTTATTTCTTTAACCATTTCATATAGCGCATCTTCATTATCTGCTGGCGCTGTATGAATAGGCATTAAGACCCTGCTTGCAAGCCGTGAATATAAACAAACTTTGTAGGCATCTTGAAGAGTGCCTTCAAACTCTATTACAAAGCGCTTTAAACGAGGGCTTTCTATACCAAAAGATTTAAGTTCATCTATTAATAAGTCTTCCAGACCTTTTGCAAATATAACTCTGAATAATGTCGACATTATAATGACCTGGATTCAATGATTTTTTTAACTTGAGCAAGGTCTTCAGGCGTATCGACACCATGACCCGGCAACTCAACAGCTTCTTCTACATGAATTTTTTTACCATTCCATAGAATCCTTAATTGCTCTAAAGCCTCGTGTTTTTCAAGTGTACAAACTGGCATTTGTGCATATTCTTTCAGGAAACCTACACGATAAGCATAGATTCCGATATGACGTTGATATTCAGAAAGATCATCAACAGGAATTGTCTTATCACGATCATAAGGAACACTTGCCCGACTAAAATAAAGAGCAAACCCATTCATATCTGAAACCACTTTAACGACATTAGGGTTTGTAATTTCATCCCGCGACGTTAAAGACGCACTTAAAGTAGCGCAGACTGCCCGCTGGTTTTTATGCAAATTGTCTGCAACCTGGACGATAATTTTTCCCGGCGTTAAAGGTTCATCACCCTGCAAATTAACAACAACGTCATCATCTTTCCAGCCCATTTTCTGTGCCACTTCTACAATGCGATCAGTGCCAGAAGCGTGGTCTGCTGATGTCATGCAAACCGTTGCGCCAAACTGTTCAGCAACACTGGCAATACGGTCATCATCAGTTGCAATCACAATAGTGTCTGCACCTGTTTTACAGGCACACTCATACACATGCTGAAGTAATGGCTTACCACATAAATCGACCAGCGGTTTTGCTGGAAAGCGTGATGATGCGTAACGAGCCGGAATAACAATTTTAAAACTATTCACTTTATTAATCGTCTGTCTTTTTAGTTAATGAACGTGCTTCTTCAACCAACATAACAGGAATCCCGTCTTTAATGGGATATGCTAATTGGTCATTTTGACAAATCAATTCTTGTGCACTCTTATCGAATTCAAGTTTTGACTGGCATTTTGGACAAACCAAAATACTTAATGTTTTTTTATCCATGAGTTAATAGACCTATTTGATTCTTAAAATCATTTATAAACTGATCAGACAATGAAACTTCAATAGCTACATACCATAAGTTTTCATTATCTATATTTTTGCATTTAACACTGTCTTTCTCAGTCATCAAAACTGGAAGATCATCATTAAACATTAAATCATCTCTTGTGAACTGGTGATGATCTTTAAAAGCATGTTCGATTACAGCAATACCATTATCTTTTAGCATATTAAAAAAACGCTGCGGGTTACCAATACCCGCTACGGCATGTACTGTGGTATTAGCGAAATATTGTAAATTCTCTTTCTTGCCACTTGTTATG
>JAUVDT010000010.1 GCA_030595185.1 Gammaproteobacteria bacterium | reverse complement strand
CTGGTAATTATAACAAAGGTTTATACAACGCTGTATTTATGTTCTATCTAATAACTCAATCCAGTGAATGACTTTTGTTTCTGTACCAGAATCTAAATGATGTAAACAACCTATATTGGCTGTGGCGATTAAATTAGGTTTATCCTGTTCTAACATTTGTAATTTATTTTGTTTTAATTGTTGGCTGATTTCAGCTTGTAAAATAGAGTATGTTCCCGCGGAACCACAGCATAAATGTGAGTCTTTAATTACATTAAGTGTGAAACCGGCTTTAGTTAAAATACCCTCAACAACGCCATTGAGTTTTTGTGCGTGTTGTAATGTGCAGGGGCTATGGAAAGATATATTCTTACTGGCATCTATTTCAAGTTTACTTAGGTCTTCATTAGCGATGATTTCAGAAATATCTTTGCAAGACTTACTAATCAATTTTGCTTTTTCTGCGTAATCTTTATCATTTCGAAGTAAGTATTCATATTCTTTTACCATGGCTCCGCAACCGCTGGCGGTAATGACGATGGCCTCGGCTCTATTGGATTCAAGTAATGGATACCATTCGTCAATGTTCTGTTTGATAAATTGCAGAGCTGTTTCTTCGTCATTTAAATGTTGGTTAACTGCGCCGCAGCATTGTGCAAGCGGTTTGTTAATTAATTCAATACCTAAGCGATTTAATACGCGTGATGTTGCTGCATTTATTTGCGGGCTAAGTGATGGCTGTACGCAGCCATTTAAAACAATCATTCGCCGTAATTGAGAGCAGTTGTTCCAAATGGTGTTGCCAGTAATCTCAGGAATGCTGTGTTTTATTTTGCCGGGTAATATTGGTTTGAATAGTCGGCCAAGTTTCATCGCAAAAGAAAAACGTTTTGGATACGGTAATACCAAACAAAGTAGCTGGCGTTGTATCTTTTCAAATAAAGAACGTTTTACTTTTTTGTCGACAATGTTTCTTCCAATTTCAAGCAGGTGTGAATATTCAACGCCTGATGGGCAGGTTGTTTCACATGAGCGACAAACCAAACAGCGGTCAAGATGTTGCTGTGTGCTTTTTGAAACATCGTTACCTTCGAGTACTTGTTTAATGAGGTAAATGCGGCCGCGGGGTGAGTCAAGTTCATCACCTAATAACTGGTAAGTGGGGCAAGTGGCCGTACAAAAACCGCAATGCACGCAGCTGCGTAAAATTTCTTCAGCGCGTTGCCCGGCTAGTGTGGTATTAAATTCAGGGGAAATCTTTGTCTGCATGTTTTATAGCTCTTTATACAGGCGGCCGGGGTTTAAAATACCAGCGGGGTCAAAACCTTGTTTAAGGCGTTGATGTAATGTTTTTAAGCCGGCATCAAGTGGCTGAAAGAACTCAATATGAGATTCAAAGTTTTTATATGCGGCAGCGTGGCCGCCTAGTTTTTGTACTTGATCTCGAATCGTTGCAATATCCAGGTCCGATTTTAACCAGCGTAATGCACCGCCCCATTCAATGAGTTGTTCGTCATCGAAATTAATATTGTTGCATGTGGATGGTAATGAAATTCGCGCAATACTTTTTTCTGTTTTGAAAAACTCGTGTTCTTGTTCGCGAATGCTGTGCCAGAATTCTTTGCTGTTCTCGATTTCTACACCAGAAGTTTGTTGGCAAATACGTTTGCTAACGGCTAAGGTGTTTTGTTCGCTGCTGTTTAAGCGGATGTAAAGGTGCTTATCAAAATAACAGCTGGCACTAATGGGTAAGTTTTTAGTCGAGAGTTGGTTGATGGTTTGAATAGCGACATCAACAGGCTGTTCTATTTTAATGGTGACTTCTGTTTGTGCGGTGGGTAATACTTTTAATGAAACGTCCAGGATGACACCGAGCGTGCCATAAGCACCAGACATTAAACGTGAGGCATCGTAACCGGCTACGTTTTTCATTACCTGTCCACCGAAGCGACAGTCTTCACCTTTGCCGTTGATGATGCGTGTACCTAAAACAAAATCACGCGCCGCGCCGGTATAAGGTCTTGCAGGGCCTGATAAGTTACAAGCAATGGTGCCGCCGATAGTAGCGTCATATGAAAAACCCGGTGGTTCAAAAGGCAGACTTTGATTGTTTGCAGATAACACATCGTTGATTTCTTTTAGGCTGGTTCCGCTACGAACTGTCATCACCAGTTCGCTGGCATCGTAACTGATTACGCCGGTATGGTTTTTTGTAGAAACGGTTTCGCCATTCGATTCATTGCCTAAGAATTGTTTGCTGTTTGCACCAATAATGCGGCACGCAGTTTTATTTTCAAACGCGTTTTGAATTTGTTGTTGTATTGTTTTACTTTGATCGGTCATATTTGATTCTAAAAACGTGGTAATTCAGGGTGAGCAAGTCTGCCGTGGTGTACGTGCATCGCGCCGAGTTCAGCACAGCGGTGTAATGTTGGAACAGCTTTGCCGGGGTTCAATAAACCATCAGGGTCGAAAGCATTTTTGATGGCATGAAATTGAGATAGCTCTGCGCTCTTAAACTGTACACACATTTGGTCAATTTTTTCCATGCCGACACCGTGCTCACCGGTAATGGTGCCACCGGCTTCAACACAGGCTTCAAGAATTCTAGCACCGAATTCTTCAGTGCGTTCCAGCTCGCCTTCAATGTTTGCATCATAAAGAATTAATGGGTGCATATTGCCGTCGCCCGCGTGAAAAACATTGGCAACCGGTAAGTCGTATTCTTTTGATAAGTCGGTAATGCGTTTTAATACATTGGCGAGTTCGCGTCTGGGAATGGTGCCATCCATGCAATAGTAGTCGGGTGCCATGCGGCCAACCGCTGGAAATGCCGATTTACGGCCTTGCCAAAATCGTGCGCGTTCAATATCGTCTTTGGCTAAACGCGTTTCTGTTGCGCCGCTTTCTTGCAGTACTTTTTCAGCCAGAGGAATGAGTTCATTCACTTCTATGCTGCTGCCATCCAGTTCACATAATAAAATGGCTTCGGCATCTAAAGGGTAACCGGCATGAATAAAATCTTCGGCGGCTTTAATCGCTAGTTTATCCATCATCTCAAGACCGGCAGGAATAATGCCAGCAGAAATGATATTGGCAACGGCGTTACCCGCTTTGAATACGTCATCGAATGAAGCCATGATGACTTTAGCTTGTTCAGGTATCGGTAATAATTTAACCGTGACTTCAACGATAACACCCAGCATGCCTTCCGAGCCTGTCATCAGTGCAAGCAAATCATAACCGGGGCTATCAAGCGCTTCACTGCCGATGGTAATTAATTCGCCATCAATGGTTACGATATCTAATTTTAAAATATTGTGTACGGTCAGGCCGTATTTAAGGCAATGCACGCCGCCCGAGTTTTCCGCCACATTACCACCGATGGTGCAGGCAATTTGTGAAGAAGGGTCGGGTGCGTAATAAAGGCCGTGTTCTTTTACGGCTTCAGAAATGGCTAGATTGCGAACACCAGGTTGTACTCGTGCGGTGCGAGCTAACGGATCAATATTAATGATTTCTTTAAATCGCGCTAAGCTCAGAAGTACGCCATCAGCAAGGGGTAATGCACCGCCGGATAAACCGGTACCAGCACCACGTGCGATAACCGGAATGTTCTTTTGATGGCAAATTTTAATGATGCGTTGTACTTCGTTGATGGACTCAGGAAGTACTACAATCATTGGTATCTGGCGATAAGCCGATAGACCATCACACTCATAGGGATGCAGGTCTTCATCTTTGAAAAGTACCGCCGTGGCAGGTAAAAAGTCGCAGAAGGCGCTAATGAGTTGTTGTTTGGTGTCGATAGAAGTCAAAATAATAACGCGATGGCTGTTAGATCAACAGAGATTGAACTAGATCAGTCTTGATTTCAACTATTAATCAACAAGGTTATTGTTTTTCCAGACTCGCAGCGGCGTTTTAAGCGCCACTTCTGAATTTGTCGTAGCGATGTTGGCTATTTTGCTCACCAAGGTATTGGGGAACAATGTCTTCAATTGCTGTTTTCTGTGTTTCAGCGTCGTCGCATACGCTATCGACCAATAAAGAGCGGTAGTTATCAATTGAAAAACGTGCTTCTTTAAAGCCGGGTATTAACATGTTCATTGCGGGTGATATTAGAGGGATGCTATTCGCGATATCAGACATGTGCGCCATTAGCCTTGAAAGGCGGTCGGGCAGAGCGATGAATTTTCTTTTTATGCCTAAGACAGATGCCGTGTATTGCATGATTTCCATCATGCTGTAAGTGTGCGGGCCACAAAGGTCGATTCTTAGACCATTGCTGTTAGGGTCGGTTAAGTGTTTAACGATTGAATCTGCCACATCGCCGACAAAGACCGGTGCAAAACGACTATTGGCGCGGGGCACTGGGCAAATCAAAGGTGTGACTTTCAGTAGTTTTGCAAAGCGATTAAAGAAGTCATCATTTGGGCCAAAGATAACAGAAGGGCGAAAAGTGGTGATTTGAATACCCTTATCACTGTATATATGTAAATGATTCTCACCTTCACCTTTAGAGCGTAAATAGTGGCTAGGTGCTGTGCCTGCATCGGCATGTAACGCGCTCATATGTACGAGACGTTTAATGTTATTTTTTTGGCAGGCTTGTACAAGTAACTTTGGGAAATCGATGTGCATTCTTCTGAAGCCTGCGCCATCTAAAGTATTATCATTAAGAATTCCGATGAGATTAATAACAGCATCGATATTATGTAAATAATAAGAGAGGCGGTTGAAGTCGTTAACATCGGCTTCAACAACTTCGACATTGGGCAGCACTAATAAATCACGGTGACGTTCAGGGTGTCTGCTAATAAGGCGCGTTTTAATACCCATCGCAGCCAGTTTAGAAACAATTGCACTACCGACAAAACCGGTACCACCCAAAACGCAGACTTTGTTAATATTCATTTGAGGCCCATTTATTGCTGTTTTTTCTTATGAGCATGAGGTCTCATGAAAAAATCATTTTTATATTTATCACGCCATAATGACGTTTTCAGTATCAGATAACAAGAAAATAAGGATAAAAAGGTGTGTTTTTCAATCAGAACGGTGATTTTAATGGTGAAATGAATAGAATTTATTTGAATCAGTATGTGCATGCTATATATAGTGTATTGATGTCTTGCCGTAAAAAGGGTATTTGTCAGCATGTTTTTAAGTTGGAAAAGTAAATTTGAAATTTAAATATTTACTATTCGTTGTGTTGTTTATGTTGTCGACACATGTCATGGCAGCAGTGATTACCAAAATTGAATTCATTGGCAATAAAAAAACCAGTGACGTCGTCCTATTGCAGGAGATGCAAACAAAAATAGGCGACGAATTAAATATTGAAATGGTTAAAGCAGACGTTCAATCTATTATGGATTTGAATTTATTTAAAGATGTTGATTACTTCCTTTATACAGATGAAGACGATGTTTTTGAAAATGATATTAGATTAGTTATTCATGTAAAAGAAAAATATTATTTATTCATTTTGCCAGAAATAAGAATTGATGAAGAAGACAGAACAGTACATTACGGTGTGCGGGCTTACTGGGATAATATTGCAGGTACCAACCAAAGCCTGCGTCTGAAATTAAGAGAATATGGAGGTGTGCTGGGTGTGGATGATATTCGGCAGAGCCTGATTTATAAAATACCTCGTATTAAAGGTTCACCTTATACACTCGAACTGTTTAATGAGTATCGTGATGCAGCAATTGAATCAGATGCGGATCCACAGTTACGTAATGAAATCAAATACGGTTTTAATGTCGATCGATGGAGGCATCTAAAAAGCCGAAGTAGTGGTTGGTATATTGGTGGTGGTTTATATACCGAACAGAGAAATAATGAAGCCTTATTAGCCGGTGATACATCAAGCCCTGATTTACAAGGTGACTTTTTTGAACTGCGTTTTGGTTATAAACAAATTAACCGATACTTGTTTAATCGTCGGGGAAAAGATTTCGGCTATATTCTTGATACTACCCGATTCTTATCTAATGAGGTTGATTACACGACGCACTTACTTTTCTATAGAAGTTACTACCGTCTTAAATCTCACCCTATGAATAATTTAAATGTTCAAGTACAGCTTGGCGTGAGTGAAGGTGATTACCTGGGTGATACGGTGTTCTCATTAGGGGGTAGAACACTGCGCGGTTATGACAAAGATACCTATACTGGCAATGCAATGTTGTTAATGAACATTGAATATTTAGTTCCATTTAGTCGTGACCCTGCCTATCGCTATGGTGTGTTATTTGATTTGGGTAATACTTATGAAAGCGCTGATGATATCGATATTACAGATTTGCATCCGGCTATCGGTGTCGGTTTTCGCTGGAAAGTGTCCGCTTTTGTAAAAGTGAATATACGCCTTGATATTGGTTATGCGATAGATACAGGTGAATCTAATGTGTTATTGAATAGTCGGCATTTGTTTTAGGCGTTAACCCGGATAGAAATAATTTGTTAGTTTATGGTATAAGAATCAGAAAAAATAAAAGATATGGAAAATAATAAAGTTAATCAGCTCATCGGTTTAATCTATGATGCAGCAATGGAACCTTCTAAATGGGCTGACCTGCTTAATTCATTGGCAGAATACGTCGACCATATTGAAAAACAATCACCTCAAATCAATCAAAATCAAGATGCTTTAAGTGCTATTTCTGGAATATCTATTGTTGATGAAAAAGAATCTAGCGCGACTATTTCTGAAACACTTAAGTCGATTACAAATATTAGCGATGATAAAGACAGTCAGGCTGAAAGTGATGGAATTGGTGAGGTAAATGATTTACTCATAGGGCATTTTGTTCGAGCTATTAAAATCGCAAAGCGTCTGATAGATGCTGGTGAACAGCATGAAGTGGTTTTGTCGCTTTTAGATCGTTTGCCAATAGCATTAGTTCTTGTGGATGATGCAGCTCAAGTTATAGAGAGTAATGCTCTGGCTGATGAATTATTGGAGGCAAATACAGGGCTGTTTATCAATGGTGGCATGCTTGAAGCCAATCCTGAAAATAATGAAAAGCTTCTAAGTTCGATTACCCTCATGTCAAAACGGGACCCAGCGACTTCTCGTGGTCAAGCGCTATCAATGACTAATGAAAAAACAAAAAATAGTTTGATGCTTTTTTTAGCACCTATGAAACATCATGATATGCAACAAAAGGCATCGGTAGCTGTTTTTATTGCACAACGTAAATCACAGCCTTTGTCGTTGCCACGGGAGATGGTTGATCTTTATGGTCTTACTGAAAAAGAATTAGAAGTGACTTCTCAGCTCGTGCGTGGTTTAAGTATTAAAGACATTTCAACTGAAACTAATGTTTCATCGCATACTGTGCGTACGCAAGTTAAATCGGTATTAAAGAAAACACAAACTACACGTCAAGCTGAGTTAGTTAGCCTGGTTTATAACGGCATGGGTGCTTTTGTTAATTCTATACCAGGGATAATTCCTGGAGGTAGAAAGGGGCTGTTAACAAAAACAAATGTTTGGCAAAAAAATTATCAAGTGTTGCAACTTGAAGATGGTAGGAACATGGCATGGCAAGAGTATGGTGACCCAAATGGTGAACCTGTTATTCATTGTCATAGTGTATTAGGTTCTCGACTGGAATTAGCATTAGATGCTGATGAAATATCAAAACAAAAGTCGGTGCGTTTAATTGTTATCGATAGACCGGGTTTTGGTGTGTCAGATCCTAATTCTGAAATGAGTTTTGTAAATTGGGTGAAAGATTTAGTTCAGCTGGCTGATAGCTTAAGTTTAGAAAAGTTTTCATTAACAGGTTATGCCATGGGTGGAAATTATGCTCTTGCTTGTGCGCATGAAATACCGCACCGATTGAAAAAAGTTGTTTTAATTAGTTCGGGTATGCCTGCAAAATCGTTTTCTGATTTTGATGAAATGATTCCTTTATATAAAATGAATATTCGTTTAGCAAAGTACCTGCCAAAGCTTTATAAACTATTGAGTGATGTATTGGTTAAAGGAGTTATTAATGACCCAGTTGGTTTTTTTAGTCAGTTAAGTGAAAAAATGGCGGAAGAAGATCAGAAAATAATGTCATGCGATGTCTTTAAAAGTGAAATGTTCGCGTCACTGCAAGAAGGTTTCCGGCAAGGTGGAAAAGCATCATCATTTGAAATTATTCAGTTAATGCATGACTGGGGGTTTGAGCCTGGTGATATTACAATGCCCGTTACAGTATGGTATGGCGATTGCGATCATCATGTGCCAAAAGTGTTGTCTGAGCGTGTTAAAGAGCATGTAAAAGAAACTGGATTCTTTGTTCAAGAAGGACAAGGGCATTATATGTTCTATACGCATTGGGCCAGAATCTTAGATGAAATATTGAATTAATATTCACTAATATTAATGAATTCAGAAGGTGGTTGAAAAATAAATCTATTTTATTGTATAGATTTACACCATATGGGTGATGCGGGGCTTATAGTGCTGATCTATAGTGTTGATGTGGTTAATAAACCTCAATACTAGTTGAGTTGTCATCTTTTGAACACATGGATGTGTTTTCTTTAAGTTTAAATGATTTTCTACTAAACTTTAAAGTACTTAAGCTAAAGGTGTGCCGCTATGAAAATAATAGATGTTAAGAGTGTTTTTATTATTTTTATTATTTTGGTATCTTTAACCTTTAAGGTTAATAGCGAAGAACTGTCAGATGGTAATAACTATTCGGTAAATATTGGTGTCGCATTGAAATCGTTGGATCTCGATGTTTATGATACCGGATCTATTAATTCAAACGGGACATTGACAGAGGGGGAGTATTTTACATACAGTCTGTCATTAAACAGTCCATATAAGTTCTTTTCAGGTAATAGCCGGTTTGGCTATTACATTGAGTATGCCTATTCAAAATTCGAAATGAATTCCCAGCTTATTAATAATCAAAGTGTTGAGGTAGATCTTGGTACCGGTGTTGATGGTAATTATTTTTCGGTAACTCCAGTTGTTTTTTATAACTATTTTGATTCGATTAGAGCCAGGAAAAAAGATGCATTGTTGGTGGGGCTGGGTATCGGTATTGGTTATTTAGATGCAATCGGTGATATTCAGTTTACGGAAACAGATAACCAGATTTATGACGTGGATGTAAATGACTTCGATATTTCTATCGCAATATTTCTAGAGTATCAGCACAATGACTGGTTTTTACGAATAGTTAGTAGTGGGCCGGATGTGACTTCGGGCAATTTCGACTATACCATTTCGGATTTTTCTATGGTATTTGGTTATAGTTTTGTTTTGTGAAAAAAATTATTGGCTTAAGTTGAATCTATAACCAGATAATTTGATAGCCTGTATTAGAAGCATTCTATGCAAGTTTTTTATTTCTTAGCGGTCTGAAGTAATCTTTGTTGTTATAAAAAGTTTCATCCTGTTGCTCATTCCACCATCTCGGTACGCCTAGTAAAGGGAACGGTTGTAGATCTTTTGTTTTTTCTATTTTCTTTTCAAGCCATATACTTGCAATGGTTTGGTCAATGTCTTGTAGTTGTTCCTGATGGCTTTTTTGAAAGAAATTGCTGTCACGTGTGAGAATGATGGTATGCGTGGTCATTCCCAGATAGGGGGTGAGTGCTTTTTCATGCATAGCATGACCAAAGACGTAGCACTGAATATGTTGAGTGAATTCTTTCTTGTTGTTCCAAAACAATTCTTTCCATTCATGGTTTTGGATCAGGTCTAAATACTTTTTATTATCGACAACAATAACGGCACCGCATTCATCAAATAAGGCTATCGCATTTTCTAAAGGGCTTCTGTTAGTACCGGCTTCTCTATTTATTGAGTTCTCAAAGTGCAATGCATTGAGTGCTGATTTAATTTTTGGGAACTGTAACCAGGCTGAGGCGTTAAAGAAGTCGTGCCAGTTTTTCAGACGGGTTTGTAATTCGCCTTTTAGATAAATTCTTGATTCGTATTGGTCATCGAATTTTTCAGGTGTATCACCTTGCTCGACAGGCTTGATTTGAATGTTGTTGTGAGACTGGATATTACGTTTTGTGAATTCACTAGAAAACTGTTCCAGTGTTGGCCATTGTTCCAGCTGGGTTAATGGTAATGCGACTTCTTGAATGGATTCAAAAATAGGTGAGAGTTTTAAGAACTCTGGGTTCCAAGTGTCTATTGTTGTCTTTGCCATAAGAAAAAAGTCGTAAGTCGGTGGTCGTAAGTTTATAGTCTCATGCTTTTGATTTTAGACTAAAGACTTTCGACTTATGACTGGCTAGCTTCGCTAGCCCCCCGTCATAGACATAAATCTAACCAGCTTTTCCGGCTTCTCATTAAACTCATGTTTTTCTGGTTTTAAATCAACCGCAGTTTGAATAGCTTCTTTCAATTCTTCATCTGTACAGCCAGCACGCAATAATGGGCGCAGTGCTAAATGATGCTCCTGGCCCAGACAAGTATAGATGGTGCCATCAGCCGATAAGCGAACTCGGTTGCAGGTATCGCAAAAGTGCTGGGAAATTGGTGTGATGAAACCAATATTGATATCAGTGTCGGCTACGTTCATATATCGAGCCGGGCCGCCACCAGGCATAACGCCGGGAATTAAATCGAATTTTTCTGCCAGTCTTTGTTTGATTATTTTTAAATCAATGTACTGGTCTTGTGCATTACGACCTGTATCACCTAAAGGCATGGTTTCGATAAAGCGTAAAGTGAAGCCGTGCTCAATACAAAAATTGAGCATGTCCTCAACGTCCATATCATTAACGCCTTTCATGACCACCATATTAATTTTGATAGGTTTGAAGCCAGCTTCTTTAGCCGCCATTAAACCATCGATGACTTTCGATAATTTGCCGCTCGTTAGCTGTTTGAATTTGTCGGCGTCTAATGTATCGAGGCTAACATTTAATCGTTGAATGCCAGCGGCTTTTAAATCGGTAGCGTATTTACTCATGCGAGTGGCGTTGGTGCTGAGTGATAAATCTTCAAGACCAGGTAAAGCGGCCAGTCGATGGGCTAGCTCATCGATGCCTTTGCGTACCAGTGGTTCACCACCGGTTAATCGAATACGTTTGGTGCCCATTTCTGTAAAGGCTTTAATAACACGCTCTATTTCATCGAAGCTGAGTAAGTTGTCAGCATCTTCAAAATCATTGAAGCCTTTAGGCATGCAGTATGTACAGCGCAGGTCGCAACGATCGGTGACGGAAAGTCGCAGATATTCTATGTGTCGGCCAAATTTATCAGAGAGCTTATTCATAATCATTGTCGATAAGTATAGACCTATTGACCACGCGAAGATTGATATGTTTCAAGTTTAGCTTAATTTTCAATCGAAATTAAGAGTAAGTGTATATTCTAATGCTCTTAAATTAACAAATTCTTATATACATAAATACTACTTATCGAACGATTAAAAATTCTATTTTGATTGTTGCTTCGGTTGCAGGCAGACTGCACGGCTGAATTTTTCAGTCTGGGCGATGACGCTCGTCTGAAAAACATTAAAGATTTTTAAAAAAGTCGGTATTGGCGGGCTGTATAAAGGGCTTTTTGTATAGATTGTCTATACTCCATACTCCCTTATATAGCGGCTACCGATTCTAGTTAGCTTGTCGTTAACGACGAGGTGGCTGGTTCGCCCCCCTAAAAAAGACCCAATAGGTATTGATATTATATGAATACGACAACTGCTAATGCTGGTGACGGTCGCACAGAGGTAAAGAACACTACCTGTTACATGTGTGCCTGTCGTTGTGGTATCCGAGTTACTTTGCGCGATAACGAAGTTCGTTATATCCAGGGTAATCCGGATCATCCATTAAACAAAGGTGTAATCTGTGCGAAAGGTGCTTCGGGCATCATGAAGCAATATTCTCCTGCACGTTTAACTAAGCCATTAATGCGTAAAGAAGGCGCGGAACGTGGAGCTGGTGATTTTGAAGAAATCAGCTGGGACAAAGCTTTCGATGTAATGGAAGAACGTCTACGTCATTTACGCGGCACAGATCCTAAGAAATTTGCATTGTTCACAGGTCGTGACCAAATGCAGGCTCTAACGGGTATGTTTGCTAAACAGTTTGGAACACCTAACTACGCGGCACACGGTGGTTTCTGTTCTGTGAACATGGCAACCGGCATGATCTACACCATCGGTGGTTCTTTCTGGGAATTCGGTGGTCCAGATCTAGAGCGTTCACGTCTGTTCATAATGATTGGTACAGCGGAAGATCATCACTCAAATCCAATGAAAATTGCCTTGTCTAAATTCAAGCGCAATGGTGGTCGTTTCATCTCTGTAAACCCTGTTCGTACTGGTTACTCTGCGATTGCTGATGAGTGGGTTCCAATCAAGCCAGGTACTGATGGTGCGTTATTACTAGCCATCACCAATGTTTTGATTGCTCAAGGTTTGTATGACCGTGAGTTCCTTGTTCAATACACCAATGCTGCGGAACTTGTAAACCAGGATCCAGACAGCGATGAATTTGGTATGTTTATTCGTAACAAGGAACTGGAAGTTGGCGAAGGCTGCTTCGATCCTGAGAATAAACTGTGGTGGGATCGTAACGAGAACAAGCCGGTTATCACACACACTAAAGGTGCTGATCCGTTCCTGTTAGGTTCTTACACATTAGAGAATGGTACGGCTGTTAAGTCTTCAATGCAGTTATTGAAAGAACGCGTTGAAGAGTACACGCCAGAATGGGCTGCGGCGATCACAGGTATTCCTGCTGAAACCATTACACGCCTTGCGCATGAAATGGGTATTGTGGCTCGTGATGAGAAAATTGAGTTACCGATCGCCTGGACTGATGTTTGGGGCAATGACCATGACACCGTAACGGGTAATCCTGTTTCTTTCCACGCAATGCGTGGTTTGGCAGCTCACTCTAACGGTTTCCAAACGATTCGTTCATTATCTATAGTAATGACATTGTTAGGTACGATTGACCGCCCAGGTGGTTTCCGCCATAAAGCGCCATTCCCTCGTCCTATTCCGCCTTGCGCGAAGCCGCCAAACAGCCCGGACGATGTTAAGCCAAACACACCATTAAATGGTATGCCTTTGGGTTGGCCAGCAAGTCCAGATGATTTGTTTGTTGATGAAAACAATGAACCGGTTCGTATCGATAAAGCGTTTTCATGGGAATTCCCATTATCGGCTCACGGCTTAATGCACAATGCGATCACTAACGCATGGCGCGGCGACCCGTACAAAATTGATACACTGATGATCTTCATGGCGAACATGGCCTGGAACTCAAGCATGAATACGTCTGAAGTGCGTAAGATGTTGAACGACAAAGAAGAGAACGGTGAATTCAAGATTCCATTCTTAATCGTTTGTGATGCGTTCCAATCTGAAACGGTTGCGTTTGCTGACTTGGTTCTACCAGATACAACTTACCTTGAGCGTCACGATGTAATGTCGATGCTTGATCGTCCGATCTCAGAATTTGAAGGCCCGGTTGATTCAGTACGTATTCCGGTTGTACCACCAAAAGGTGATTGCAAACCATTCCAGGAAGTAATTATTGAGTTAGGTTCGCGTTTAGGTTTACCGGCGTTTACTAACAAAGATGGTTCACGTAAATACCGTGACTATCCTGATTTCGTTGTGAACTTTGAAACAGCACCAGGTTCTGGTATCGGTTTCTTATCTGGCTGGCGTGGTAAAGGCGGCGAGAAGTTCATGAAAGGTGAGCCGAACCCAAGTCAGTGGGAAATGTATGAGAAGAACGATTGCGTTTATCATCATCACCTGCCGAAGTCTTACCAGTACATGCGTAACTGGAATAAAGGTTACTTAACCTGGGCACAAGATCACAGTTTAACGCGTTATGCAGAACCGATAAATGTTCACATTTATTCTGAAGTATTGCAGCAGTTCCGTTTAGCAGCAGAAGGCAAACGTAAAGGTAAACAACCACCAGAGCATTTGCGTGAACGCGTAAGAGAGCACTTTGATCCGCTACCGTTCTACAGCGAGACGTTAGAGTCGCAATTAACGGATAAACATAAATATCCATTAAATGCCCTAACTCAACGTCCAATGGCGATGTACCATTCGTGGGATTCGCAGAACGCCTGGTTACGTCAGATCCATACGCATAACTACATGCACATTCACCCTTCAACTGCACAAGCGCAGGGTATTGAAGACGGTGGCTGGATGTGGGCTGAATCAATGCACGGTAAAGTGCGTTGTTTAGCGCGTTATTCAGAAGCTGTTGAGCCAGGAACAATCTGGACCTGGAACTCAATCGGTAAGGCTAGTGGTGCGTGGAATCTGGATAAGAGTGCCAACGAATCAAATAAAGGTTTCTTACTGAATCACCTGATCTCAGAAGAACTACCGAAAAATGAATGTGGCGAACACGTATCAAACTCTGACCCGATTACAGGTCAGGCGGGTTGGTACGATGTACGTGTACGTGTA
Source organism: Gammaproteobacteria bacterium (assembly GCA_030595185.1). GTDB lineage: Bacteria > Pseudomonadota > Gammaproteobacteria > SZUA-229 > SZUA-229 > JAUVDT01. The sequence goes on along the minus strand of JAUVDT010000010.1, from coordinate 22,768 downwards.
TATAAAGCAGAAGATGACGAGCCAAAAGAAACTTTCCCGACATTTGACACATTGCCATTATTCCCGGGCATGGAAAAACGTCGTTCGATCGTTCGATACTTCGCCGGAAAATTTGCTAAAAAAGGAGCTAAATAAATGACACAGTTAGCCCTTGTTATTGATTTAAATGTTTGTGTAGGTTGTCACGCGTGTGTAACTTCATGTAAAGAATGGAACACGTCAGGCCCTGCTGGTGCTATGACGGATGAAAATCCGTACAGCAAAGACCCAACAGGTACTTTCTTTAACCGTGTACAAACTTATGAAATTGGTACTTTCCCTAAAACGGAAACACTGCACTTTCCTAAGTCTTGCCTACATTGTGAAGATGCGCCTTGTGTTCCAGTTTGCCCAACAGGTGCAAGCTTCAAGCGTGATGAAGACGGTATCGTATTAGTAAATTACGACAAATGTATCGGTTGTAAATACTGCTCATGGGCTTGCCCATACGGTGCGCGTGAATTCGACGAACATCAGAAAGTCATGAAAAAATGTACTTTGTGTGTGGATCGTATTTATGACGAATCTTTACCAGAAAATGAACGTAAACCAGCCTGTGTTATGGCTTGCCCAACAAGCGCACGTTTGTTTGGTGACGTACATGATCCAGAGTCAGAAGTATCAGAAGCAATTCGCGATAACGCGGGTTACCAGTTGATGCCTGAGTGGGGAACGAATCCATCGAATCATTACTTGCCACGTCGTAAGACGAAAGTGCATTATCATGAAGATGAGTTGCAGCGTGCGGACAACCCACTAAACAAAGAACATTCAGTTGAACCATTGGATGTTCCGACTCTGGATGATTCAACCAGCTGGTAGTCGAAATGGATCTTTTGTCCGGGAGCGGCGTTGCAGAAATAGTTTGAGTGCTCACGTACATTGAACAGGGATGTTCAGGTGCAGTGAAACACAGGGATGTGTGAGAGCTGCCTACGTGTACGCTCCGCGCTCAAACTATTCCCGCGCCTTGCTCGCGAACAAAATCTCTCGTTTCTTAGAGATGGCCTCTTAGAGGTAGTTTCTTTGAGACAGTTTTTGAGAGTTGATCCTTCGTTCTAGAAAGTTTGGTAAATGGTTTCAAGATTTAAGTTTTAGTTTTTGACTTAGTCCCCTCTCCTTTGGGAGAGGGCTAGGGTGAGGGGAAGCGATTTAAAAACTTCCCCTTACTTTAAATCTCATAATAATGAGAATGAAGAAGCTAAAATAAATAGTAGTTGGATTGTTTGTTTAAATATAAATGGCCAACATAATTTTTAATCTCAGGAGTAATGCTATGCATCCTGCGTTTTCAGTAATATTTTTAACGACTTTGATCGGTGCTGGTCAGGGTTTGTTTTTGGCTCTTTTTTCAGCTCAGGCTTATACTGAACTGAATTTATTGCCTTCAATGTCAGACACTAACTTTTTTGGGTTAGGTAGTTTGTTTGCACTTATTTTAATGATGGGTGGTTTGATCGCATCTGTCTTTCACTTAGGTCATCCAGAACGCGCCTGGCGTTCGGCAACTAAATGGCGTACTTCATGGTTATCTCGTGAAGTTATCGCATTACCATTTATGATGCTGATGATTACCATTTACGGTGTGATGCACTGGTTTGGTTTAGACGGCATTATCTACAGCAGTGCGACAGGTAATAACTTCAGTTATAGCTTGTTAGTTGCCGGTAGTATTGGTGCGATTGCAGCATTTATATTGTTTGTTTGCACGGGCATGATCTACGCTTGCATTAAGTTTTTGCAAGAATGGGCAACGCCATTTACGATTATTAATTACGCTTTGTTCGGTACTGCATCAGGTTTCACCCTGGCTGCGGCGTTCAGTAGTTTTTATGATGCGGCAGACATGACTAAGTTCTTCACGGTTTGGGCAATTATCTTAACGGTTCTTGTTTTACTGACTCGCTTAGCGTCTTTGTTCCGTAATTCTCGTATCAAGCATAAATCGTCAATGCAATCTGCGATTGGTATTCGCCATCCGCAAATTCAGCAAAAAGCGATGGGTATGCAGGGTGGTTCTTACAATACACGTGAGTACTTCCACGGAAAAACGAAAGCCTTTTTGAAATCTGTTAAATACATTTTCATGGTATTGGTATTCCCAATTCCTGTGATCTTATTAGCAATGGGTTTAGACACAGCAGACAGTGGTCTATTGGTTGCTGCTTTTGTTGTTCAATATGCAGGCTTGATTTTTGAGCGTTGGTACTTCTTTGCTCAAGCGAATCATCCGCAAAATCTGTACTACCAAACTGTGTAATTTTTCACAGATTTAGTTAACAGATTATCCAACGCCGGATTCTGGGGTATAATCGCCTCATATTCGGCGTTTTTTTATGGGAAAATATTATATGCGTTCAACTTATACATTAGTGATATCAGTATTATTCATGATGCTTGCTAGCTTCCAGAGCAGTGCAAAAGGCTTTGAATTTAGAGTGGCAAATGAATCGGCCGAAGTGCTCTATTTATACAAATCATCTACCTTTGGTTATGGTGGTTCAGATGTGGCCTGGGGTTATTATTTTAATGAAACAGATGATGTGATGTTGTCAGGTTCATTTTTAATCAGTGGAAATGGCGCTGGCAGTAAACGTGCATTGCAGTTTGGCGTGGGTGTGAAAGCTTTTTTCGTGGATGTTGATGCTGCAGATGTTCAGGGCGGTGGTCTGGGTATTGGTGGACTATTGCGTTATGTGTTTTCTTCATCAACACCAGTTGCCATATTAGTTGAAGCATATACTGTACCGACTATTACAGGCTTTGGTGATACAAGCAGTTTTTCTGAGGCGCGTTTTGCTTTAGAGCTGGAAGTGTCTCCTAGTGCCAGGGCTTATATTGGTTATAAAACAGTTACATTACAAGATGATGCCTTGAATGAATATAAGATTGATAACTCATCTCATATTGGAATTCGTCTTAGTTTTTGATCGACAGTGAATAGTTTGATTAATAAAAAGCGAGCCCTTGGGTTCGCTTTTTTTATGGAAAAATAAAATGCAAATAGAAAAGTTATTAGAATTGATGACGGCATTAAGAACACCGGAAACAGGGTGTCCGTGGGACTTAAAACAAACCTTTGCATCCATTGTTCCCTACACAATAGAAGAAGTCTATGAAGTGGCTGAGGCGATTGATAATAACGATATGTCTGAATTAAGGCTGGAACTAGGGGATCTTCTTTTTCAAATCGTTTTTTATGCACGACTGGCAGAAGAACAAGGTGATTTTACTTTTTATGATGTGGTTGAAGCTATCGTAGAAAAAATGACACGACGTCATCCACATGTGTTTGCAGATACGGTTTACGAAAATGAAGCAGCATTTTCTAAAGCCTGGGAAGACAATAAAAAACAAGAACGGGAAAATAAGAAAGAAGTTGAAAAGAGTGTTCTGGACGGTTTGAGCAAAGCGTTACCCGCATTAAAGTGCGCTCAGAAAATGCAGTCTAAGGTTGCAAAGGTTGGGTTTGACTGGAAAGAGCTTGAGCCTGTTTACGACAAAATTGATGAAGAATTGTTAGAAGTAAAAGCAGCTGTTAAAAACAATGACAGAAGTAACTTAGAAGAAGAAATTGGTGATTTACTCTTTTCAGTCGTTAATTTGTCAAGGCACTTAAAAATTGATGCTGAGGACTCATTGCGTAAAGCCAGTAATAAGTTTGAAGCACGATTTCGGCAAGTTGAATCAATGTGCGATGGGGAAGCCATGACAGATAAATCTGAAGAGGAATTAATAGAGATGTGGGAGAAAGTTAAAAAACAGCAACGGGTCTAAAAGGATCGTTTATTTTAGTTGATATAAGTCTTATTTATTAAAGAGTAACTGGCACTTCATGATATTGCAGCTATAAGTATGTGAAGAATATGTCATAAAAATACTTTTTAAGGCTCCAATGAAAAAAATACAAGTACTCGTGGTTGATGACTCTGCAGTTGTTAGAAAGGTCTTAACCGATATCATCAGCTCTCAGCCAGATATGGAGGTGTGTGCGGCAGCGCAAGACCCCATATTTGCGTTCAAGCATATGGAAAAAAAATGGCCCGATGTCATTACGCTTGATGTAGAAATGCCAAGAATGGATGGCATCACTTTCCTCAAAAAAGTAATGAAAGAGCACCCTACCCCGGTGGTTATGTGTTCAACATTAACTGAAAAAGGCGCAGAAACGACCATGCAGGCAATGTCTGCTGGGGCAGTGGAAATAGTGACGAAGCCTAAACTAGGCGTAAAAGGCTTTCTTGAAGAATCAGCCAAAGAAATCGCTCATGCAATAAGAGCTGCATCAAAAGCAAAACTCAAAAAAAAAATCTCAACCTGTTAGTAATGCTCCTCCGGTAGCCGAAGTAAGGGCTAAGTTGACAGCTGATGCCATGTTAAAAGCACCAGCCGATTCAGCCATGCTGAGAACCACAGAGCGCATTATAGCGATTGGTACCTCGACAGGCGGGACAACAGCTCTGGAAAAAGTACTGACGCAAATGCCAAGAGTTAGCCCGGGTATCGTTATTGTTCAACATATGCCGGGTTCATTTACAGCTGCTTTTGCACAACGCTTAAACAGCGTTTGTGAAATTGTTGTAAAAGAAGGTGTCGATGGTGAAACCGTGCTTGCTGGTCATGCGTATATTGCTCAAGGTGATAAACACATGATGATAAAACGCAGTGGCGCACTTTATAAAATAAGCGTTAAAGATGGTCCTCTTGTGAGTCGTCATAAGCCATCTGTTGATGTGTTATTTCGATCTGTTGCGCAGTGCGCCGGTAAAAATGCCATGGGTATCATTATGACGGGTATGGGGGATGATGGCGCATCTGGCTTGTTAGAAATGAAACAATCAGGTAGCCCAACTCTGGGTGAAAATGAAGCAAGTTGCGTTGTTTATGGCATGCCAAAAGAAGCGCTAAAAAAAGGTGCTGTTGGCCGCGAAATGTCCTTAAATCAGTTTCCCAAAGCGATGATGGACTTCTATTTTTCAGGATTGAAATAATCCAGTCGAGTTAAGTGTTTAAAAACTGTACGTTTATTTAAGCTTTTGATTTATATCAAATTATAAAAGTACAGCTAAGGCTCTTGTCGGATGTTACTAAACTGTAAATATATATAAAAAATCCGCAAATTCATAGAAAGCGCTAAATACCTGTCTATACTCAATTTAGTAAAAAAATATAACTAACTAGATAACGAATAGCTTGAGTTGAATATGCAATTTTTAAGAAAGTATCTTTCATTAATAATCATGGTGTTTATTGCCGTTGCGGCAATATTCACATCAGGTCTTGTATCTGATGCTCTCATCGTTATTTTATTGATTATTTCTATCGCAACATTTCTTATTAAATCATCAGCTACAGCAAATAAATCAACGGAAATTGAATTAGCGGAAAACGACTCCTCACAAGTAATTGAAAAAGACTGGGTTCATGACCTTGCACAAAAAATTATACCGGTATGGATCAGTCAGGCTGAAACCGTTAGAACACAAACTGAAGACTCTATCAATGGTATTACCGTGCAGTTTGCAAGCATTGTTAATGACATGAACGAGACCATGGAGATGGTTAGTGGTGAAAATGGCGAGGATATTGGTGCCGTTGTTCAGAGTAGTGAAGTGCAATTGAGTGTGGTGTTATCCGTTTTAGAAGAAGCGGCAGCAGCAAAAACAGAAATGCTCGAGACCATTCAGGGGCTGAGTGGTTACATGGAAGATTTAGATAAAATGGCAGAAGAAGTAGGTAGTTTGGCTAAACAAACTAATCTTTTGGCATTAAATGCCGCTATAGAAGCTGCAAGGGCCGGAGAAAGTGGCCGAGGTTTTGCTGTCGTCGCTGATGAAGTGAGAAATTTATCGGTTCAATCAGGTTCAACGGGCAAGCGTATAAATGATGGTGTGGCTTTAGTTAGAGACAGTATTTTAGAAGTTGTTAAAGTGGCATCGGATTCTGTTGCTAGAGATGAAGTCGCACTTGAAAATAGCCGTGCTGTTATTGGTAATGTAATGACAAAGCTACATTCGGTGTTGTCTGAATTGAGTGGACAAAAAGAAATATTAAAAAATAAAACATCAGAGGTTCAAAATGAAATTTCAGGTGTTCTTGTTAATCTGCAGTTTCAAGATCGTGTTAGTCAAATAACAGCTGCTGTGATTCAAAATCAGCAAGATTTTCAGAACGAAGTGGATACCTTTATTCAACTCATCGATGCAGGGCAAGCACCCAATGAGGTTGATGTAAATGCCTGGGTCGAGAATATGAAACGACATTACACCACGCAAGAACAGCATGATGACCATCATGGTGAAGACTCTGCTGCAGAAGAAGAAGAAATAACATTTTTTTAAATTAAAGGGAAGGAAGGTTTAAATGGCTACCATTTTAGTAGTAGATGATTCAGCATCATTAAGGCAAGTTGTTGCAATTTCGCTGAAAGGCGCAGGATATGATGTGATTGAAGCTGGCGATGGTCAGCAGGCGTTGAGTAAACTTGATGGTACAAAAATAAATCTGGTTGTTAGTGATGTCAATATGCCGGTGATGGATGGTTTGACATTTGTAACCGAAATGAAAAAGCTTCCTAAATATAAATTCACCCCCGTCATTATGTTAACGACTGAAGCGGGTGGAGATATGAAAGAAAGAGGTAAGGCTGCCGGAGTAAAAGCCTGGGTAGTTAAACCTTTTAAACCAGATCAGATGCTATCAGCAGTTTCAAAATTAATTTTACCATAAGCTTTAAAAGCAAAGAGTGGTCACGAAAATGAAAGAATTTATATTAGAAGTTCCCGGTGACATGACCATTTATGAAGCCGCAGAAATGAAAGAGATTTTTGAAAAAACACTTTCTAAGAATGACGACATTAATGTGAATTTATCAAATGTTTCAGAAATAGATTCATCCGGTTTGCAGCTAATGGTTTCATTAAGAGAAACGGCTTTAAAATCTAAAAAGACAGTGGCCTATGTTGCGCATAGCCAGGCTGTTATTGATTTACTGGATTTGTTTGATATGACATCACATTTTGGCGATCCGGTTGTTATGAAAAAATGATTGTTCTGGTGAAATATTATGAACGAGTATTGGAGGTTTCATCATGAGTGATGAAATGGAAGCAGCTAAACAAGGTTTTCAAATAGAAGCTGAAGAGTTATTAGAAGATATGGAAGAAGCACTTCTGCATCTTGAAAATGAACCTGATGACATGGACTCGGTTAATGCGGTGTTTCGTGCTGCACATACAATAAAAGGTACGGCCGGTGTATTTGGCTTTGATGATGTAGTGACATTTACACATGTTGCCGAAAGTCTTTTAGACATGATTCGTGATGAAGAAATAAAAATAAACAATGAGATCATTGCTGCACTATTGCAATCGGGTGATCACATGGCGGCGTTAGTTAATTTTGTTGTCGAAAGTGATGATGCTCTACCTGCTGATTTACTTAAAACCAGTAAAGAGCTTATTCAGGTTCTTAATGAATGTATGGGCAAAAGTTCAGAGTCAGTAGCGAGTGATTCTGAGGTTGTAGAAGTTGTTGAGCAAATTGAACGTGATAACACTGTGGGCGCCGATAATGATAACTGGCATATTTCATTACGATTTGGGCTCGAAGTTTTAAAAAGTGGCATGGATCCGCAGTCCTTTATTAAATATTTAAAACGTATCGGCACAATCGTTTCTATTAATACTTTGGTTGAAAATATTCCTTTATTAGAAGATATGGATGCAGAAGAGTGTTATCTGGGATTTGAAATCGGTTTAGATACAGAAGAAAGTAAAGAGTCAATAGAGTCTGTTTTTGATTTTGTTAGAGAAGACTGTCAAATTCGAATTTTGCCCCCGAATAGTTTAATCAGTGAATACCTTGCGTTAATACAGGAGCTTCCTGAAGAAGACACAATGTTAGGTGAAATGCTGGTTAAGTCTAAAGTATTAACAGCGAAAGAATTACAAGGTGCATTAAATGCACAAAAAGTTATTTCTGATTCAGGCAATGTAAAACCTTTAGGTGAGATGTTGGTTGATGCAGGGGTGGTTGATAAAAATGTAGTAGAGGCTGCTGTTGAAAAACAACAAACAGTTCGCCGTATTAAAAAAGGCGACGTGAAGTCAGTACGAGTTGACGCAGATAAGTTAGATGCGTTAATTAACCTGGTAGGCGAGCTGGTTATTGCTAACTCAAGTTCATTTCTATTAGCAGAAAGAAGTGAAAACCCAGAATTAATGGAAGCTAATTCCATCACGGCGCGTTTGGTTGAAGAAATTCGAGATAGCGCATTGCGATTAAGAATGGTGCAAATTGGTGCAACCTTTACTAAGTTCCAGCGCGTGGTACGTGATGTCAGTCGAGATCTGGGAAAAAATATTGAATTAACGATTATTGGTGCTGAAACCGAGTTAGATAAAACGGTAGTAGAAAAAATTGGTGATCCATTAATGCACCTGGTTCGTAACTCAATGGATCATGGTATTGAAACGCCTGAAGAGCGCCAGCAAAAATCAAAAAGCTTACAAGGTAACCTGAAGTTAAGCGCATATCATGATTCGGGCAGTATCGTTATTGAAGTAACTGATGATGGTAAAGGTCTGGATAAAGAGAAATTAATTAGCAAAGCGCTTGAAAAGGGTTTGATAAAAGAAAATCAAACGTTAACTGACTCAGAGGCCTATCGATTAATATTTGAAGCCGGTTTATCTACCGCAAAAGAAGTCACTAATATTTCAGGTCGTGGCGTGGGTATGGATGTTGTAAGACGAAATATCGAGGCCTTGCGTGGCACTATTGATGTTGAAAGCGAAATTGATGTAGGTACAACAATTAGTATTCGCTTACCATTAACGCTAGCAATTATTGATGGATTCCTGGTTGGTGTTGAGAAAGCCTCTTATGTCATTCCACTTGATATGGTTATTGAATGTGTCGAGCTTTCAGAAGAAGACAGAGTTGCTTCAATGGATAGAAACTATATTAGTTTAAGAGGTGAAGTATTGCCGTTTATCCGGTTAAGAGAAATGTTTGCGCATGAAACTGATTCAGTCACTCGTGAAAATATAGTGGTTGTGCAATATGCCGGAAGGAAAGCTGGAATAGTTGTCGATGAATTATTAGGTGAATTACAAACAGTGATTAAGCCGCTCGGTAAAATATTTAGTCAGTTATCAGGCATCAGTGGCTCAACCATTTTAGGTTCTGGTGATGTGGCTGTTATTTTAGATGTAGCTGCATTGGTTAATCGAGCCGCTAATCAAGAATCAAGTGCAATGTTAACGACAAGCTCAGAGGCTGCGTTACAACTGACATCGAATTAATGGAAAGGTGAAAAATTGAAATACAATAAAAAAATAGTAGTATCGATAGTAGCAATGACGCTTAGTATGGGTGTCGGCCAGTGTTAGCAAGTAATAGTAGTCACGGTGGTGGTTCAACCCTTGGCTAAAAAATCAACGGGTAGTCGTCATGATGCACAAATAGAAAAGGATTAGGAGAAGATAATGACACTTTTTAAAAACATGAAGGTAGGCGCGCGAATATATTCGGGTACAGGTGTGCTGATGTTAGCAATTATTGTGCTAGCCGTGCTATCAATAAGTTCAATGAGCACCATTGGTTCTGAGTTGGAGGGTATTGTTAATAACGATATTCCTTTAACTAATAAAGTCACGAAAATTACTGAGCATCAGTTGGAGCAAGCGATTATTTTTGAACGCATGATTCGTTACGGTGAAACCATGTCGGCCGATAAGCATGCTGCAGAGAAATTTGAAGAACTTGAAAAGGAGTTTGAAGAGTTAGCGCATAAAGTAGATTTAGAGATAAAAGATGCTGAAAAATTTGTAGAAACAGTCCTTGAACATGTAAAGACGGATGAAGAAATAAAAGAGTTTGAACATGTTGCAGAATCATTCAAAAATATTGAAAAGCATCATGATAGTTTTGATAAGCATGTGCTGGAGGTTGTTGAACAATTACGAGCCGGTCAAGTTGCTGAAGCGCGCGAAGCAGAAGAAAAAATTGAAATCGAAGAAGATAACCTTAATCATGAGCTTGAGTCGTTATTAAATGAGCTTGAAAAATTTACTGCTAATGCGGCTGCCACTGTTTTAGAGCATGAGAAGGCAGCTGTTGTGACGCTTTTAGTTATTAGTATTATTGCTTTATTAATTGGTGCGATGGCAGGGTTTTTAGCGGCACGTTCAATCACCAAGCCAATGAATGCTATGCGTGTTGCCGCTATTGATTTAGATCAGGGTGAAGGTGATCTAACGCAACGTTTACCAGACTTTGGAAGTGATGAGATTGGCCAGACGGCTAAAGCATTTAATGGGTTTGTAGAAAAAATTCAAAATGTAATGTTAGAAGTGAGTAGCTCGGTTGATAACATTTCTTCAGGCTCAGAGGAAATTAGTGCAACAGCCCAAACATTGAGTCAGGGTGCTACTGAGCAGGCGGCATCAATAGAAGAAACCAGCGCATCATTAGAGCAAATGGGTGCGTCTATTAATCAAAATGCTGATAATTCTAAGACAACCGATTCTGTGGCAAGTAAAGCTTCATCTGAAGCACAGGAAGGTGGTAAAGCGGTAGAAGAAACTGTAGCCGCAATGAAATTAATCGCCGATAAAATTAATATTATCGAAGACATTGCTTATAAAACCAATTTGCTGGCATTAAATGCTGCTATCGAAGCGGCTAGAGCAGGTGAGCATGGAAAAGGCTTTGCTGTTGTAGCGGCTGAGGTTCGTAAATTGGCAGAACGAAGTCAGGATTCGGCGCAGGAAATATCAGCGCTAGCTAGTAATAGTGTAATGGTTGCTGAACGTGCAGGTACACTGCTTAATGAAATCGTTCCAGGAATTCAGAAAACGGCAGACCTGGTGCAGGAAATTTCTGCAGCCTCTGAAGAGCAAGCGGCCGGTGTTGGTCAGGTGAATGAAGCGGTTGGCCAGCTAGATAAAGTTGCACAAACCAATGCCTCTGCATCCGAGCAGTTAGCAGCTACATCGGAAGAAATGAGTTCACAAGCTGTGCAGTTACAGAATGTTGTTAGCTTCTTTAAATTAGGTGATGGCGACGGTAGTGCATCAAATACTGACTTTAGTTCACCTTCGTCTTCGAATACCTCGGTTGCAGCTCCGGCTCCAGCTAATCATGCACCTAATGTAAGTAAGGGTACTGATTTTGAGCGCTTTAGTTAAGGAGGGGGTCTGTAATGTCTACTAATGAAATGACAACTGTCGGTAGTGATGTTGTTGATGTATCTAGTGATGATGTTAATCAATACCTTACCTTTATTTTAGGTGGGGAAACTTATGGTGTTAGTATTTTAGTGATTAAAGAAATACTGGAATACCATGAGCCGACAACGGTGCCGATGATGCCTGATTTTATTCGTGGTGTAATTAATCTGCGAGGCAGTGTTGTGCCGGTTGTGGATTTATCATTACGTCTAGGTAAAGAAACAACAGCCGTTGAAAAAAGAACATGTGTGGTCATCATTGAAATACAGCATGAAGATGAGCGCATGGAAATAGGTGTGGTCGTCGATGCGGTGAATGAAGTGCTGGATATTGCACCTGAAAATATTGAATCCGCTCCAAACTTTGGAGCTAAAATCCGTACTGATTTTATTCATGGTATGGGTAAGGTCGATGAGAAGTTTGTTGTTTTATTGAACATTGATCATGTCTTGTCAATTGAAGAGCTATCTATGCTAGATCAAGTTGGTAGTACTGAACAATAACTGAAAGCAATCTCGAGTTATTAATTTGAAGTTTCTTTTTTAGGGGAATAAAGAGCACCGACTGAAATGAGGTGCTTTGCTGTTGTTTAAATTCTATGAATATATTTGAAATAACAGATAAGGAGTTTAAGAGTTTTCAAAGCTTTATCTTTGATGAGGCTGGAATCAGCATGGCTGATTCAAAAAAACAGCTGGTTCTTAATCGTCTATCAAAAAGGTTACGTCATTATAGAATGACTCGTTTTCGAGATTATTTTGATCTGGTACATAAACCAGAGTACGCAAGTGAAAAGCAAATGCTAATCGATTTGCTTACAACCAATGAAACTTATTTTTTTAGAGAACCAAAGCACTTTGAGTTTTTGGATGAAGCTATATTGTCATCATTTAAGGGGCGACAATTTAGATGCTGGAGTGCAGCTTGTTCTAATGGGGCAGAGCCTTATACACTTGGTATGGTTATAGATCATAAGTTAGGTCCCGGCCGTTGGGAAATTTTAGCAACGGATATCAGTTCTAGAATACTTCAAGAGGCCGCACAAGCCACTTACTCAATGCAGGAGTCTGAAAAAATACCTCGAAATTTATTGATCAAGTACTGTCTTAAAGGTGTGCGTGCCCAACAAGGTGTTATGCAGATCGATAAAAAAATTATTAATAGTATTAAGTTTCAGCATATGAATTTGAATGGACGCATACCTGAAGTCGGTAAATTTGATTTGATTATGCTGCGTAATATTATGATTTATTTTGATCTTGAAACAAAAAGAACGCTGGTTGATGAATTGATTTCAAAACTTCATCCGGGTGGCTATTTAATCATTGGTCATTCAGAGACGCTTACCGCTGTGACCGATAAACTAAAAATGATTAAACCTTCAATATACCGGCTTGAAGCATAGTGCCTGAAATATTTTTATTACCAGGTGAGTTTTATTTTGGAAAAGATTATAAAACCGTTAAAACCCTGTTGGGTTCTTGTATCGCAATTACGATGTGGAATGATCGCTTAAAAGTAGGCGGCATGTGTCATTTTAAATTACCTGAACGTCTTAATAAAGACCATGGGGAATTGAATGGTAATTATGGTGATGAAGCATTGTTATTGTTTATGGACGGGCTGAAAAAATACAACCTTAAACCGTCAGAAATGATGGTTGGTGTCTATGGTGCTGGTAATATGTTTGCAGATATTGTTAAAAATGATGAACGAAGCATAGGGATGCAAAATATTAAATTGGCACACCGGTGTTTATCAAGGCGTGGTTTTAAAATAACTCATGAAGCGTTAGGGGGCGAAGTCTCTCGAAAAATTTCATTTAATATTGCAACGGGTGCAGTGAAAGTTATTAGTCTTGATGTAAGGCGTCAAAAATGGCTTTAGTTCTTAAGCTGTATCCTGAAATTCAGGAACATCAAAAATTTTATTATAGTTAATCCAGTTGATGAGTTGGCACCACCCGGCTAAGTCTTTTTGTTTTTTCCAGTTTGGTAATTCAAACAAACTAATACCAAGATCAGTTGTTGTAATGTAGTTTTGAGTGTCTCGTAATGTCGCGATAAAGTCCAAATCGAGTTTACTAAGAAAGCGTTTTAAAGAATTGTATATTTTTGTTTGACGCCTAACTCTATTCGCAATAATACCTATTCTGGGTTTTAAGGGTAAGTCATCATATTGTTGCATGATGTCATGAATGAGTCGTCCAGCTGCTCGTATATCTAGCGGTGATGGTAAAATAGGAATTAATATGGTATCTGCTTTGCGTAATAGTTGAGCCAGTTCGTCTTCATTGATTCCCGCCGGTGTGTCCATGATGACATATTCAGCCTCATCTGGAATGGTATAGTTTTCTTGCCAGGCCGCAACAGATAGTATTCGTGGTGATTCTTTGGGTCTGGCTCTTAACCAGTCGGTACTGGAATGTTGCTTGTCAAAATCTGCTAATGCTACTTGCACACCCCAGCAGGCAAAAAAACTGGCGATATTAATAGAAATCGTCGTTTTTCCACAGCCACCTTTTGAATTTAGTACTAATATAGTATGCATAGGTTTTAATCTTTTTATTGTATATACAATATAGTTGAAATTGCCTGTTTTTGTTATATTTTTGTTAATACTAAGTTTTGTTTCGTACAAAAACTGATTAACCATATAGTATCGCGGATATTAATGTTGCTGAGCCTGTTTGAGTATAAAAATTTGTGAATATTATTAATGAATCATTGTCTGAGAATAAGCATTGGCTTTATGTCTTAGAGGGCAAAAATAGCACTGAAATAACCTCTGCATTAAAGAATGGATCATTTTTTGTTAAGCGTTTTATTAGTGTGGCTGCTTTGATGGCAGCTTGCGACATGGGGAGCCCAAGACTTGTTATTATTGATTATGATTTATTTGAAGAAGACATACAGCAATTAAATTCACCATCTTTATTCACTTGCCCTGTCATTAGAGTCTCTGAAAAGTCAGATATTTATCATCGTTTATCAGCGATACGAAATGGTAATTCATATCTGTTAGCTAAGCCGATAAATAAGATGGAGCTAACAGCGATGATTGAACGTTTGTTAGATTCTCAAGTATCAGACCCATACAGAGTTTTGATTGTCGATGATGATATTGTCACGATGCAATATCACGCTAGCTTGCTGGAGAATGAGGGTATTGTTGTTGAACAATTATCATTGCCATTAAAATGCCTAGATGTGATGAAAGATTTTCATCCGGACTTGCTTTTATTAGATGTCAATATGCCGGAAATGACAGGTATTGAATTGACACGGGTTATTCGGCAATTTAATTTCTATACATATATCCCAATAATATATCTTTCATCAGAAGATAATCCTGATAAGCAGCGGATTGCAATGCAATTTGGCGGAGAATACTTTTTAACGAAACCCGTTGATCCAGAGAGATTTCAAATTGCTATTATTTCACGCCTTAAATACGCAAGACAATCTCATCGTTTACATCAGAATTTAAATCGTAGCTTGTTATTGAATGATAATCAGCATGTTTCACTTAATCATCATGCAATAGTTAGCATTGCAGATATTAGTGGTGATATTACTTATGTGAATGACAAATTTTGTGAAATTAGTGGTTATAGCGCCGCTGAATTAATAGGTAAAAATCATAGTGTATTAAAATCCGGTTATCATGATGCAGCTTTTTTTGAGAACTTGTGGAAAACTATTTCAGCTGGTAACGTTTGGAAAGATCGGGTGTGTAATCGCTCAAAACAAGGGACAAACTATTGGGTTGATTCAACCATCGTTCCTTTTCTAGATGAGACGGGGGTGCCTTATCAATACGTTTCTATAAGAAATGATGTTACTCAGTTGGTAAATAATGAGAAACGTTTAAACCTTAGTCAGCATTTTGCAAATATAGGAACGTGGGATTGGAATATATTGCAGGGAGACTTGTATTGGTCTGATCGTATTGCGCCATTGTTTGGTTATAAAGATCCTAAAACTGAAACTACTTATGAAAACTTTGTTGCAGCAATTCACCCAGATGATCGTGATATGGTGCAAACTGCCATTAATGAATGTATAGAAAAAGATACTGTATACAATATAGAGCATCGAGTGATATGGGAGGATGGCTCATTACACTGGTTGCATGAAAGCGGTAATGTAATTCGTGATGATGATGGTAACGCGATACAAATGCTAGGTGTTGTGCAAGATATCTCAATACGTAAACTAGCCCAGCAGCAATTAAGAGAATCTGAAGACTTAATGCGCTCACAATTGGACTCAATGAGTGAGGGAATGTTTGGGCTTGATGATAGTGGTCATGTAATTTTTGTTAACCAGGCTGCATGTGTCATGTTGGGCTATGTGCAACAAGATTTAATTGGTCAGACTATGTCTGAAGTTATTATGGAAAATGAAGACGGTACTGATCAGTCTGAATTTTTGACGCACTCATATAATTCGAGAACTGAAACACGATTTAAATGTTTTGATGACGACTCAATTATAGTTGAGTATTCGAGTATGCCGATTTTAAAAAGTGGTGAAGTTAAAGGTGTTGTTATTACCTTTAAAGATATCAGTGCTCGTAAGCAAAATGAAAAAGAATTATTGCATGCTAAAGAACAGGCAGAGCGTGCAAATAAAGCGAAATCACAATTTTTATCGAGCATGAGTCATGAGCTAAGAACGCCGATGAACGCAATTATTGGTTTTGGTCAATTATTGGAGATGGATGAATCTATCGGATCAAATGACAGGCAAAAAGATAATGTAAAAGAAATCCTGCATGCTGGTGAACATTTGCTTGAATTAATTAATGAGGTACTTGATTTATCGAGTATAGAGTCAGGTCAATCTCAAATGTCGATTGAACCGGTTTCATTTGATGAGGTGCTGAAAGAGAGTATTAGTTTAGTTTCAATACTGGCTGTTAAAAAGGGTGTTGTTATCTCACTTATTGAAAAAGGTAAACAGATTGATGATATTTTATCTTTATCTTCCGGCGTGCATGTTTTAGCTGATCGCTTACGCCTTAAGCAAGTGTTGTTAAATTTATTAAGTAATGCGGTAAAGTATAATTCTGATAATGGAGAGGTACGAATTCATTGCGCTGAGGCCGGCGATTTATATAAAATAAGTATAGAAGATACCGGGGCTGGCTTGTCAGCGAGACAAATAGATGGACTATTTCAACCATTTAATCGTTTAGGTTCTGAAAATAGTACCATAGAAGGAAGCGGAATAGGTTTGGTTATTACTAAGAATCTGGTTGAACTGATGGGGGGAAGTATTGCTTGTCAGAGTCAAGAAGGAAAAGGTACAACTTTTTCTATTGAACTTAATCTTTATCAAGGTGAGATGGAATCTATTTTAAATGCTGAGTTGCTAGAGTTAAGTGCAGGGCCGGCCGTTGATAAGTCCTACAATGTTTTATATATTGAAGATAATCCTGCTAATATTAGATTAATGGCGCAGGTTTTTGCCAGAGATAAAAACCTTCATTTATCTACAGTGCATGAGCCAATATTGGGTCTTGATTTGGTTGCGGAAAATAAACCAGATCTTATTTTGTTAGATATAAACCTTCCTACTATGGATGGTTATACGGTGCTTTCTGAATTAAGAAAGCATCTTGGTGAAACGTATCCTGTTATTGCTATTAGTGCGAATGCAATGCCGAAAGATATAGAAAAAGGAATGGATGCTGGCTTTGCTAGTTATATAACGAAGCCGGTTGATATAAAGTTATTAATGAATTCGGTTTATCATCATTTAAATATAAAAAATGATTAGCTGTTAATTATTAGAGCGTTGAAAAGTTATGCATGAAATAACATCGATAACCACAGATCTGAAATCTGGACACATCATCGTTGTAGATGATGAGGCTGCAAATCTTAAACTGGTAGAAAGAGTGCTTGATATGGGGGGGTATACCAATGTCACATTAATACAAGACTCTACCCTGGTTGTAGATGCTTATAAAAATCATGGTGCCGATTTATTTTTAATTGATCTTAATATGCCGTTTATTGACGGCTTTGAATTAATTACAAAACTCAATGATCTGAATGATGATTTTTTGCCACCTATATTGGTTTTAACGGCTCAACAAGCTCAGGAATACAGGCAGCAAGGTTTGGATGTGGGCGCAAGAGATTTTGTTACTAAACCCTTTGTTGTAAATGAATTGTTAGCACGTGTTAAAAATCAATTAGAAATGAGACAGGCACAGGCTTTATTAAGAGATCAAAATTCTAATTTAGAACGTATGGTGCAAGAGAGGACGGCTGAGTTACAGGAAGCGCATCATCAATTGCAGGATAGTCGTTTGCAAGTTGTTCGTCGTTTAGGCCGAGCTGCTGAATATAGAGATAATGAAACCGGTCTACATATTATGCGCATGAGTTATATCTCTGTCATTATTGGTAGGGCTGTTGGTATGTCAGAAGACGAGCTGGATTTACTATTAAATGCAAGTCCAATGCATGATATTGGAAAAATTGGAATACCAGATCACATATTGCTCAAGCCGGATAAATTTGAGCCAGAAGAATGGGAAATTATGAAAACCCATGCGCAGATTGGTGGTGATATTTTATCAGGTGATGAATCGCCGATGATGTCAATGGCAAGAGAAATTGCATTAACGCATCATGAAAAGTGGGATGGTAGTGGTTATCCAAATAATCTAAAAGGGACTGACATTCCTCTGCCGGGTAGGATATCTGCTCTAGCAGATGTGTTTGATGCGCTTACCTCGGTGCGGCCTTATAAAAAGGCCTGGTCTGTTGACGATGCAGTTTCTTTCATTAAAGAAAATTCAGGTAGCCATTTTGATCCAGAACTGGTTAAGTGTTTCGTTGATAACCTTGAACTTATAGTCGGTATCAAAGAAAAATATATGGAGCCTGAGTCTGATTAGTTTATTTTATTTGTTGAAGTAATAGAAAGGCATTAGATAGTGCTTAATACTTCATTAATAGAAAACTTTGGTTCTGAGCAGCTTGTTCCATGACAAATGTAGGCGCAGGTTTCTGGCAGTGCTTTCTTTCCCACTAGTTCAATGGGTAAGTGAATGTTTTCTGGTAAATAAAAATGTTGTACATTGGGTTTGAATTTCTTGTTCAGGCTTGCCTGCCATTCTTTAGCGACTAAAGCGTCACCCCGAATAATAATTGTAGTCATTCCATTGTTAAGATAAATATCCAATGCCTGTAATAAAGTCGCATGAGCAATCGGTGATTGTTTGATGCTATCAAATGATGCTTTTATCGCATTTTCTGCAGCAGTCAGGTAATGCGTGTTTGATAAAAAATAACCCAGTTTGAGTAAAGCAATGGCTGCGATGCCATTACCAGACGGTATTGCGTCATCGGCGTAATTTTTTTGTCGTAAAATTAACGATTCGTGGTGGTGTCCTGTAAAATAGAAACCACCATTTTCAGTGTCTTCAAACTCTTTTAATAAACACTCAGCCAGGTCAGTAGCAAATTTTAGATAGTCTTTGTTCCACTCGGCTTGTAATAACTCCATGATGGCATCGAGTAAAAAAGCATAATCATCAAGGTAAGCATTGTGTTGGGTCTTGTCATCTTTATGTGTGGCAAATAAATGGTTTTCATTCCATAGTTTTTCATGAATGAAATTTAACGCTTGCTGAGCCGAATGAATGAAGCTGGCATTTTCGAAAATGCGGCCGGTCATCGACATACCTTTAATCATTAAGGCGTTCCACGATGTGAGTATTTTATCATCTGTATCCGGTCTCACTCTTTTGCTTCTGGCTTTGAGTAAAAGCTGGCGGTCTGAACTCAGTTGTTCTTTTAATCGATGAATATCAAGGTCGAATTTTTCTGCCAATTTATTAATTTTTATTGCTTTAATTAAGTTCCAGTCTTTATCTTCAAAGTTAGCCGGTAGATTGAGGCCAAAATATTCTGAAAAAGTAGTGTAGTGTTCTTCTGGGATATGTTTTTTAACTTCATTTGGCGTCCATACATAAAACTTGCCTTCGACGTGTTCTGAATCGGCATCTAAACTGGAATAATAGCCACCGTCTTTAGATTGCATTTCACGCATAGTCCATTGAGCTGTTTCAATAGCGGTTTCTTTGAAGATTGTTAATTCAACAATGGTATAGGCTTGTGAATAAAGGCTTAATAAAGGTCCATTGTCATACAGCATTTTTTCAAAGTGAGGGATTTGCCATTGGTTATCAACAGAGTAGCGACAAAAACCACCACCGAGTTGATCAAAGATTCCACCTTCGGCCATTTTTTCTAAAGTAAATGTTGCAGTGTTGAGAATATCAAAGTCTTCACTGTGGTCTGCTAATGAGTGTGCCCATTGTTTGAATGCAAATTCAATATTGCCAGGGTGGGGGAATTTAGGGGCCGCTCCAAAGCCGCCGTATTTTTCATCAAAGTTTTTCTTTAGCTGATTTTTTGCAATATCAATAGGCATTGCATTTATCTTGTCGGTGCGATTGTTATCTTGCGTGTTTATTTTTTTAAAGACATCTTTAATGGCAATGTTTTGTTGTTGGATATTGCCGTGGTCATTTTTATAAGCGTCGGACACGCGTTGTAAAATAACAGAAAAAGCAGGCATGCCATGTCTTGGTTCATCGGGGAAATAGGTGCCGGCAAAAAAAGGCATCTGTTCATCGGGTGTGAGAAACATAGTGAGTGGCCAGCCACCAGAGCGTTGGGTTAATAATGAATGAGTGGTTTGGTATATTTTATCGAGATCCGGTCTTTCTTCGCGATCAACTTTTATATTAATAAAATGTTCGTTCATTATTGCAGCGGTTTTCTCATCTTCAAACGATTCATGTGCCATGACGTGACACCAGTGGCAAGCTGAATAACCAATCGATAATAAAATGGGTTTGTTTTCATCTCTGGCTTTTTTTAATGCGGCCTCACCCCAGGGGTACCAATGAACGGGGTTGTCCTTATGTTGTAATAAGTACGGGCTGGTTTCATTGGCGAGATGGTTATCGGACATGATGTTGCCTGTTGGTGCAGTTAGAGTGAGAGTGTTATTCTTTATACTATATATCACAGAGGGATGAGATTGCATGGCGCAACCGATTTTTCAGGAAATAAAAAAAGATGTTCAGCGGCTACCTGAGTTTGTTGCTACGATCCGGCCGTTTAACGATGACCTGACATATTTTGCAGCCAGTCTTAGCTTTTATACCTTATTTGCAGTCATTCCCATGTTTTGGATTCTATTTTCTGTGTTTAGCCAAATGCCGGTGTTTGCTGATTATTATGAGCAAATGAAAACCGTGATGATGGGCTTTGTGGTGCCGGGGCAAAGTCAGCAGATAATTACCTACCTTGATAGCTTCCTGGAAAATTCTTCTCATATGGGATGGGTAGGTTTGATTTATATTGTTTTTACCTCGGTGTTATTTTTTGCGAATTATTCAGATATCGTTAACCGTATTTTTGATGTGCCCAATAGAAAATTATCTCATTCAATGGTGGGTTTTATTGCGGTGATGATTATTGCGCCTTTTATATTGGGTGCGTCATTGTTTGTGTCATCTCAATTACCTGTCTATTTAGAGGTTTTTTCGCGATTAACCTGGTTTAATGCGCTGTCATCGTATGGTCTGTTGTGTTTGCTCTTTTTTAGTATCTATAAATTCTCTCCAAATACTCATGTAGATACCGTGCCGGCATTATTTTCTGCCGTTGTTGTCGCGGGGTTATGGCAACTGGCAAAAAATGGCTTTATTTATTACGTTCTTATTAACCGAGCCTACACGACCATTTATGGTTCATTCAGTTTGCTGTTATTCACCATGCTTTGGATATATTTATCCTGGGTTTTATGCCTATATGGCTTCAAGCTTTGCTATTATCTGCAATATTACAAAAGCCGTCGATTGGCGGTTTGATCACAGATTGGAATACCTATCAATGAGCAACACTGACTACCCTGTTTTAAAGCTGAAAAAAAATGAAGACCGTCGAATTCGTAATGGTCATTTATGGATTTACAGTAATGAGATTGATACCTCGGCTACACCATTAAAAGATTTTGAGCCGGGCCAGATGTGTCAATTAACTGATTCAGCAAACAAAGCACTGGGTTATGCCTACATCAACCCAAACACATTAATTGCCGCTCGTTTAATAAAGCGCGGGACGGATGGTGAGCCGAGTCGCTCATTTCTTAAAAAGAAATTTCGAGCCGCTCTTGCGTTGCGTGAACAGTTTTATGCAGAACGATGCTATCGACTTATATTTGGTGAAGCTGATGGTTTGCCAGGATTAGTGGTCGATCGCTTTTATGATGTATTAGTTGTGCAGCTATCAACGGCCGGCATGGAGATGATGAAACAAGATGTTATCGAAATGCTGGATGCGGTATTCGAGCCTTCCTCTATCTTATTAAGAAACGATGCGTCATCACGAAAAGCCGAAGGTCTGGACTCATATATAGAGTCAGTAAAAGGTAACGTACCAGAAGTCGCCAGATTATCTGAAAATGGCGTGTTATTTGATGCGTTAATAATGAAAGGCCAAAAGACCGGTTGGTTCTACGACCAGGCCATGAACCGCCAGCGCTTTATGCAATACGCCAAAGGCAAACGTGTATTAGATGTCTTCAGTTACATTGGTGGTTGGGGCATAAGTGCGGCCGTGGCTGGTGCGACAGAATCCTTTTGCGTTGATGCTTCAGAAAAAGCCCTGGATGCCGTGCACCACAATGCAGAGCTTAATAATGTGGCAGACAAAGTCGCCTCGATTCAGGGTAACGCGTTTGATGTGTTAAAAGATTTAAGAACAGCCAACGAAAAATTCGATTTGATCGTGGTAGACCCACCGGCTTTCATCAAAAAGAAAAAAGACTACAAAACTGGCAGCCAGGCCTACAAGCGCATCAACCAGGCGGCCATGCAATTGCTAAATCCAGATGGTTACCTGGTTTCTTGCAGCTGCTCACACCACATGCCGCGAACAGATCTTGTCAAAAAAACCAATGAAGCCGCGCGCCATATCGACAGATCAATGCAAATAATCGAGTGGGGCGGTCAGGGGCCAGATCACCCAATCAATCCGGTCATGCCAGAAACCGAATACTTAAAAGCCGTGTTTAGCCGAATTCAGCGTATTTAAAAGTATTAGTGCTTTTAAATAATGGGTGTTTTATGTGATTTGATCCATTAAGTAGAAGAGATTGCTCGTAGAAGTAATTTATTGGATTAAAGAAGCTTGTAATAAATGCTCAATTAGTGATCATGTTAGCGTATAAGTGATTACTAATTGATCTAAAATTAACTAAATCCAGTTTATTTCAAATTAATGCCAAATAGGTGTTGACGGTAGGACAAGGGTCCCTATAATACGCATCTTCCTGACGAGAGACAGGAAAGCAAGTGGGTGTTATTACTTGTAGCAACAAAAAGTTTATGAAATTAGTGATTGTTTTATTATCATAAACGTTGTTATAATAGCCGGCTTGCTGCAGCGACAA
>JAUVDT010000008.1 GCA_030595185.1 Gammaproteobacteria bacterium | reverse complement strand
TTCTTCAGTGAGATCCTCACCTTTAAGACGCTGTATTTTAATATTAGAATCTTTAACTTTTCTTCTTTCTTGTTTAATGTTTTTTCTTTTTTTAGGTTTAAGAAAAGATAGAAAGTGATCAAAGTCTTTGTAGTTATTGTTTTTCCAATGAAACTGGCAGTCAATCCTCTGAAAAAAACCAGATTCTTTTTGTATTTCTGTGACTTCTTTATCTATGAATAAATTATGAATTGTGGATAGCTGATATTCTTTAAGTACGTGTAGGCTAAACTCTGTGAGCTTTTGTATGATTATTTTTTTATCGGCAGTCGGGTGTACTAAAAACTTTTGACTATTTGCTGGCGTGAAAGGAATAGCGGTAACCATTTTAGGGTAGTACTCTTTTCCTGCTCGTTGATAAACATCAGCCCATGCCCAATCGAAGACAAATTCTCCATAGGAATTCATTTTAATGTAAGAAGTAACAGCACCAATTAATTTATCATTATCTTTAATTAATAAATAATTAGGGTGCCAGCCATAAGGCTGTAAACATTGATGCTGTTCAAGAGCGAGTAAAAAGTCATGTTGAACAAAAGGATTGCTATCGCCTGCTAATTCATTCCATGAATCAGCAGATATTTTGGTTAAGCTATCACAAGTAGAAAGTTCCATATATATGGTCTTTATAACTTAAAATAAAATAGATGTTTATAGTTCACGTTGTATAAATTCATATACTGTTGATGCGTGACCATCAGCTTTTACACCGTATTCAGCGGATTTAATTATGCCAGATTTATCGATAATGAAAGTAGAGCGAACAATACCCATTTTTACGTTGCCATCTTTTCCTTTATCTTGCCAAACGGCATAACTTTCACAAAGTTTTCCATCAGTATCTGCAAGTAAATTGATGGTTAGGTCAAATTTGTTAATAAAGTCAGTATGGCTCTGTGCATCATCTTTACTGACACCCAATATAACTGTATCTATTGCATCAAACTGTTCTTTTAGTGCTGTAAATTGGTTAGCTTCAATCGTGCAGCCTGAAGTATCATCCTTTGGATAAAAATATAAAATGACATTTTTTTTACCGATGAAATCAGATAGTGACACGGTTTGATTGTTTTGATTATTAGTAGAAAAAGCAGGGGCTTTTTGATCGCTAGTAAGCATATTGGTCTCATTAATTTAAAATATCAGTAAAGTGAGTCTAGCAAATTTTGAATCTTTGAATACATGCATGTTATGTGGAATACATAATTAAATATATTAGAGTAGAGCTTTTATCACAGCACACCATGTCTGTGAGATATTGTCTAAATTGTAGCCACCACCACCCATAGTTAACAGCCTTCCTTTGCCGTATTTATCAGCAATATTCCGTAACTGTTTAGCAGCATGTGCATGCGAAGCGCTTGTGAAGTTAAGTTGAGTGATAGGGTCGTTTTTTATACTATCAGCCCCGCATTGAAAAAGAATAAATTCGGGTTGTCTACTGTGTAAATAGTCTTCAATTTTATCCCATTCTTTTACAAAACGTTCATCATCAGCATACATGGGAACTGGTAAATTTAATTTAGTGCCGGCAGCTATGCCTTTTCCTGTTTCATTAAGATGACCTGTGCCGGGGTACAAGTAAATACCGTCTTCATGAATGTCTGCAAAAAGTAAGTCTGTGTCATCTTCAAAACTGTAAAACACGCCATCACCGTGGTGAGCGTCTATGTCTATATAAGCGACTTTTTGAATATTATATTTCTTACGTAAATGTTCTATTGCAACACCACAATCATTAAATGCGCAAAAGCCAGCCGCTTTATCACGTCTGGCATGGTGTAATCCGGCAATTGGAATAAATGCTCTATTTGTATCCCCAGACATTATCTTATCTATAGCATCTAATGTTGTACCTACAACACGTGATGCCGCTTCGTAGATACCATAAAAGGCAGGTGTATCACCGTAATCAAGATAACCCTCGCCAATCTTTGAAAGTTTTTTAACGTGATCAATATACTCTTGAGTGTGGAATAAATTTATATCGTGTTCTGATGCGGAGCAGGCTCTTGCATGACGTGTGAGTTTATCTAACCCTTGTTTTAAATATTCTTTATAAAAAGACTGATAACGTTTTGGGCCGAACGGGTGATCATTGCCAAAACTGTACTCAGATAATAATTCATCATCATAAACCAGTAAGCCATCTTTCATTAGTCACCTGTGTTTTTATCTTTACGTAGTAAGACATAAACTGAACCTGTGCCACCATCCTTAGGCTGGGCTGAGCTAAAAGCTAATACATCGTTAGTTTCTTGTAACCATTTATTAATTAATGGTTTGATAACAGGGCGCTTACTACTGGATCCGAAACCCTTGCCATGAACGATGCAAACTACCTTTAATTGTTCCTTTTTGCACAAGTGCATAAACTCAATCATTGCACTGCGTGCTTGTTCGGCAGTGTATCCGTGCAAATCTAAAGACGCTTCTATTTCCATTTTTCCCTGACGGAATTTTTTTAATAAAGGCTTTTGTAAGCCCGGTCTTTCAAAACGAAGCATGACGTCACAATCTGGCACGTGTTCGGTGGAATAAAGTGTGTCATTGGTTTTAACTTGCTCAACAGTTTGTTTCTTTTTGACGGCATTGACTTTATTGCTATGTGTCACACGGTCGTTCTTTATGGGTTGAACATTCTGCATTTCTTCATGAAATAACTGCAAGTCGTTATTATCTTTGGGTTTTTTAGGCATCATTTTGCTGTAAATAATAAAATATGGGTGATGTTAAGACACCAATACATTACTATAGAGTTTTTAGCAGGTCGAATAATAATATTGTGCAAATTTTAATCAGTAACGACGATGGTTATCTAGCGCCGGGTATCAATGCTCTTGCTCAAGCGCTAAGCAAAATAGCTGATGTCGATGTCGTTGCTCCAGACCGCAATCGTAGTGCTTCCAGTCATTCCCTTACTTTAACTCGCCCGTTACGTGTAACAACTAATGCTAATGGCTTCAAATGTGTTGATGGCACGCCAAGTGATTGTGTGCATTTAGCCATTACAGGCTTATTAAAGGATAAACAGCCCGATATGGTTGTTTCTGGCATCAATGATGGACCCAATATGGGTGATGATGTGCTTTATTCCGGTACAGTGGCGGCTGCTACAGAAGGGCGTTTTTTAGGTTTACCTGCAATAGCGCTTTCAATGGGATCTTTTGATCCTCAGCATTTCGAATCTGCAGGTATTGCTGTCGTTAAACTGGTTGAGTCGCTGTTAAACAAACCCCTAAATCATGACACTATCTTAAACGTTAATGTTCCAGACTTACCATGGGATGAAATTAAAGGTTTTAAAGCAACGCGTTTAGGAAACCGACATAAAGCAGAAGATGTTATTGTCGATAAAGACCCTCGTGGTGTTGATATCTACTGGGTTGGCCCGCCAGGACCAGAACAAGATGCAGGTGAGGGCACAGACTTTCATGCGATAAGGTCCGGTTACATTTCAGTTACCCCATTACAAATTGATTTGACTCGTTACGAGAGCATGGATGATTTATCCAATTGGTTAGAGTCATGTTAAGAGCCACAAAAGAAGCCATAGATGGCATAGGCATGACTTCTCAGCGTACAAGAAATCGTTTGATTGAGCGTTTACGTGAAAAGAAAATAACTAATGAGTCTGTACTTGAAGTAATGCGAACAACGCCTCGTCATTTGTTCCTGGATGAGGCTCTGGCGCATAGAGCTTATGAAGACACCTCGTTACCCATCGGTCATGGTGTTACTATTTCACAGCCTTATATAGTAGCCAGAATGACGGAGCTTGTGTTGTCACAAGGAGTGCCAGATAAAGTACTGGAAGTGGGCACTGGTTCTGGTTATCAAGCGGCTATTTTATCGCGTTTGATCAAGCAGGTTTATTCAGTTGAACGTATTGCGGCCTTATCAAATCAGGCACGAATTCGTTTCAGTCAGTTAGATTACAACAACATAAACTTACGACATACAGACGGTAGTTGGGGTTGGCCTGAACATGCACCTTACCCCGTTATTATTGTGACTGCAGCGCCACCAGAAGTACCGCAAGCATTGTTAGAACAATTAGCTGATGGCGGTATATTGATCATACCGGTAGGCGATCAGGGCAGCAGTCAAAGTTTATTGGTTGTTAAGCGTAATGGTGATGAATTTTTGCGCACTAAATATGAAGATGTCTTTTTTGTCCCGATGTTAGATGGAGCAGATCGTTAATGGTTTTTGCAGGCTTGTACAATAAAGTAATGTCGTGGGCTGCTCACGAACACGCTGAAAGATATCTGGCATTTGTTAGTTTTATTGAATCTATCTTTTTTCCTATACCCACTGCTTTAATGTTAGCGCCAATGGCAATGGCTAAACCGAATAAAGCTATACGTTTAGCCATCATTGCAACGGTTACCTCCGTTTCTGGTGGTGTATTAGGTTATTTTGTAGGTGCCTATGCAATGGATGCGGTTGAGCCTTTATTGGTTAATATTGGTTATATAGATAAATATAATATTGCCGTTAGCTGGTTTAACGAATGGGGTTTTTGGGCGGTTATTGTCGCCGGGTTTTCACCCATTCCTTTTAAACTTTTTACATTATCAGCTGGTGCTTTAAATATGGTTCTGCTGCCATTTATTTTTGCAGCGTTAATAGGGCGAAGTGCTCACTTCTTCATGGTGTCTTTATTAATGGCCTGGGCAGGTCCTAAAATGGAAGATACGGTAAAGAAATATATCGAATGGATAGGTTGGTTCACGGTAGTGCTTATCGTAATAGGTTATTTTTTTATAAAAAAATAAATGATGAAAAAAAGAATTTTATTAACTATTTGTTTAAGTCTTTTACTGCTTGCTTGCAGTGGAAAGAATGGGGTTAATAAAAGTTTAAAATGGGACCTTTCTAAATACAGTGTGCAACGTGGTGACACGCTCTATTCAATTGCATGGCGTTACGACCTTGATTTTAAGCAGTTAGCAAAGTGGAATAAAATTTCACGACCTTATCTTATTGTTCCCGGCCAACGATTAACGATGAGAGCACCAATAGTCATTCCATCAGATAAAACCTATTTATTTGGTGGCACGCAAAAGGCACCTTCTGTGATTGCTAAATATAAACCTGCCATTGATTATTCACAGCCAAATAGTATTCCACCGCCACCTCCTGTATTAAGCTCAAAAAGCCCTGCTACTAAAGTTAAACAGGCTATCCCTGTATATAACCGTAAAAAGACTGTCGTTCCTGTTGTGACTAAGACTAAGGTTGTTAAAATAAGTACTAGAACGCGGGTTAGTACAGGGCCTATAAAATGGTCATGGCCAATTAACGGTAAAGTTATTTCGAAATTCGTCGCTAATAATAACAATCGTAAAGGTATAGATATTAGGGGTTTACGAGATCAAAAAGTTAGATCAGCTAGTAATGGTATTGTTGTATATAGTGGAGCTGGTTTAATTAGTTATGGACAACTAATAATTATTAAACACAGCGACCGTTTTTTAAGTGCTTATGCTTTTAATAAAAAGCTCCTTGTTAAAGAGGGAGCACGGGTTAATAAAGGTCAATCGATTGCAATTATCGGTAAAAAGCTAAATGTAACAAACTTATTACACTTTGAGATAAGAAAAGACGGTAAACCTGTGAATCCCTTGGTATATTTACCCTAAGTTAATTGTTCCACTTAATAACTATATTAGTATATTCCAATGCTAATATGGATGAATTCTAAATTAATCAGATTGATAGCTAGCTAGTTAATAGTAGTAAATCAACAAAACCAGGTTCATAAAACTTGGAATTATAAAAGGATATGGATATGACAGTTGCTACTAAAAAAATAGATAAAGAAGTAGATGAAGATACTGTTTACGCAATACCGGCTCAAATAGAAGATGCTGAACCTACTGATGAAGCTTTAAAGGCAGAAGAAAGCCCGAAAGCCGTTAAAAAGGTTGCTGAGAAAAAGGTAGCTGCAAAAAAGCCAGTAGCGTCACGAGCAGAATTAGATGCAACGCGTTTATATCTAAAAGAAATTGAAGCTTCACCATTACTAACTGCTGAAGAAGAAGTTTATTATTCTCGCAAGTCATTAAAGGGTGATAAAATTTCCAGAGCGAAGATGATTGAATGCAACCTTCGTTTAGTTGTTAAAATTTCACGTCGTTATATGAATAGAGGGTTAGCCTTACTTGATTTGATTGAAGAAGGTAATCTAGGTCTTATTCGCGCAGTAGAAAAGTTTGATCCTGAGCGCGGTTTCCGATTCTCAACTTATGCCACCTGGTGGATTCGCCAAACGATTGAACGTGCTTTAATGAATCAAACACGTACTATTCGACTACCTATCCATGTAATTAAAGAAATGAACGTGTACCTACGTGCCTCGCGTCATTTACAGCAAGTGTTAGACCATGAGCCAACAATTGATGAAATTGCAGCTCACTGCGACAAACCAGCTCGTGTTGTTGAAAAAATGCTAGGTTTACGTGACAGAGTTGCTTCTGTTGATGTTCCTGTAGGCAAAGAAAACGATCGTCCATTGCTAGAAATAATAGCAGATGAAAATAACCCCGAGCCATCGCTTATTCTTCAAGATGAAGATGTGTTTGCTAACTTAACAATGTGGTTAGACCAGCTAGATGAAAAACAACGTGAAGTTATCGTTAGACGTTTTGGCTTAAATGGTTATGAGCGTCAAACATTAGAGAATGTTGGTAAAGAACTGGGTGTGACACGTGAAAGAGTGCGTCAAATTCAGATGGATGCCTTAAAGAGAATGCGAAAAATTCTGGAAAATCAGGGTTTTTCTGAAGAATTATTGTTACAGGATTAACAATATAAAGCTGCCATCGTAAGAGGCAGACTTGGTGATGAGGAATGGGGCGTTTAGCCCCATTTTTTTGATTTAAATTTATAGCTCCGTACTTAACAATAAAATTGCAGCGGCGACATTCCTGCCTTCAGATAAAAGTACATTGTATGTCCGACATGCCGCACCCGTATCCATCACCTCGAGTCCAATATTAAGTCGATTAAACTCCTTTCTTAACTCATTACCTGGAAATTTGAGCTTGTTGCCGGAACCAAAGATTATTACATCTGGTTTGCAGTCAATTAATGATTTGAAATCAGATAAGGCTAAAGCGTCAGTATCAGCAGGTGACCATGCATCAGCAAAACCACTGCGGTGTAATTGGCAATGGCAGTCTAATTTCCGATGATTAATGACGAAATATTCATTTGTGTACGAGTGAATACTTGTATTGCTTTCGTCGGTGTCGTGACTAAAATTCATGATTAAGTGCCATTTATGTTATATCCGTCTTATTAAATCGTTATCTCTGTATTTTATGGTGATAAATTCGATAAATCCAGTGTGTTTTGCTCTCCAAAACAGTACAATTTGCACCTCTGATTAGTGCTGTGTGAAGAATTAAGGCAACATTTTATTTCTTTATGAATGTTTCCAGTGTTTCATCAGTCAAATACACTTTTATTAACTGTTTACTATTGAGTTTGCTACGTGATTAACGAGTTTCCCCGCATAAAACGCTTACCACCTTACGTCTTTAATATCGTCAATGAGTTAAAAGCGGACGCCCGAGCCCGTGGCGAAGATATCATTGATTTTGGTATGGGAAATCCAGATCAACCAACGCCTAAACATATCGTTGATAAAATGGTAGAAGCCACTCAGCGTGGTGATACTCATCGCTATTCTATGTCGCGTGGTATTCCTAGATTACGTAAAGCGATTTGTAACTATTACAAACGCCGTTTTGATGTTGACCTGAACCCAGAAACGGAAGCAATAGTCACCATCGGTTCAAAAGAAGGTTTGGCTCACTTAGCGATGGCAACAGTTGGCCCAGGCGACGCTGTTTTAGTGCCTAACCCTGCATACCCTATTCATCCTTATGGTTTTGTGATTGCAGGTGCTGATATTCGTCACGTGCCACTAAGAGAAGATGTCGATTTTTTCGCTGAGCTTGAAAATGCGATTAAAAACTCCTGGCCTAAGCCAAAAATGCTGGTTTTAAACTTCCCGGGTAATCCAACCAGTGAATGTGTTGATTTAGAATTTTTTGAAAAAGTAGTCGCAATAGCACGTGAGCATGAAATTTGGGTGGTACAAGATATTGCTTATGCTGAAATTGTATTTGACGACTATCAGCCAGTATCTATTTTACAAGTCGAAGGTGCAAAAGACGTAGCGGTTGAATTCTATTCGTTATCTAAAACTTATAATATGCCAGGCTGGCGTGTTGGTTTCATGGTGGGTAACGAAACATTGGTGTCAGCGCTGGCTAGAATAAAATCTTATTTAGATTACGGTATGTTTTTACCCATTCAAATAGCAGCTATATCTGCTTTAGAAGGTCCACAGGATTGTGTTGAAGATATTAGGTTAATGTATCAAGAACGACGCGATGTACTTTGTGATGGCCTAAATAATATCGGCTGGCAAGTGAAAAAGCCTAAAGCGACAATGTTTGTTTGGGCTAAAATTCCTGAAGCTTATCGTGAAATGGGTTCGTTAGAGTTTTCTAAAAAATTATTATTGGATGCAAGAGTGGCAGTGTCACCTGGTATAGGTTTTGGTGAATACGGTGATGATCATGTGCGCTTTAGCTTAATCGAAAATGAACACCGTACGCGTCAGGCCGTACGTGGTTTAAAAGCAATGTTTAAGAAAGATGGGATTTTGGACGCTGAATAACAGCATCTAATTGTCTATCAATTCAAATAAAATTTAAGAGTCTGTTTAATAAGTTTAAACAGAAAAATTAAGAATAAATAATCAGGAGAATTTCTTGAAATCAGTACGAGTTGGTTTGATGGGGCTGGGTACAGTCGGTGGCGGTACAGCTACAGTTTTATTGCGTAACGCAGAAGATATTTCACGTCGTGTTGGTCGTTCAATTGAAGTTGTGCGTGCGGCTGCTCGTGAAATTTCAGAGCAGACAATCTTTTCTGCTGATAGCAATGTAAAACTTAGTGATGATGCATGGGATGTTGTCAACGATGAAAACGTTGATGTTGTTGTTGAGTTGATTGGTGGTTATTCTCCTGCGCGTGAATTAGTACTTAAAGCTATCGAAAACGGTAAGCATGTAGTTACTGCGAATAAAGCATTAATCGCAATGCACGGTGATGAAATTTTTGCTGCTGCAAATGCTAAAGGTGTTTCTGTTTGTTATGAAGCAGCAGTTGCCGGTGGTATTCCAATCATAAAAGCAATGCGTGAAGGTTTAACCGCAAATAAAATTGAATGGCTAGCAGGTATCATCAATGGTACTGGTAACTTTATTCTTACTGAAATGCGTGACAAAGGCAGAGACTTTGCTGATGTACTAGCAGAAGCTCAAGCATTAGGTTATGCAGAAGCGGATCCTACTTTTGATGTTGAAGGTATTGATGCGGCACATAAATTAACAATATTGGCATCGATTGCATTTAGTATTCCATTACAGTTCGATAAAACATTTACTGAAGGCATTAGTAAAATAACAACAGAAGATGTTACTTATGCAGAAGAGTTAGGTTATCGCATCAAACACTTAGGTGTTGCTCGCCGTACCGATAAAGGTATCGAAATGCGTGTTCACCCAACGTTGATTCCAGAAAAACGTTTAATTGCGAATGTTGACGGTGTTATGAATGCCGTATTGGTTCAGGGTGACGCTGTTGGGCCAACGTTATACTATGGCGCTGGTGCTGGTGCAGAACCAACGGCTTCGGCTGTGGTTGCAGACATCATTGATGTGGCGCGTACTTTTGAATCAGCTACAGATAATAAAGTGACTTCTCTGGGTTACCAGACAGGTCAAGAAGCACACATTGACGTATTGTCTTCTGATGATTTTGTAACAGCTAACTATTTAAGATTAAGTGTTGATGATCGTCCGGGTGTTTTAGCTGATGTTGCAAATATCTTTGCAGAACAGGGTATTAGTATTGAAGCTGTTATCCAAAAAGAACCTGAGCATGAAGGTGATAAAGTATCATTAATTCTTTTAACTCAAAAAGTTCAAGAGAAGAAAATGAATGCTGCATTGGCCAAAGTTGAAAGCACAAATATATCTGATTCAGTAACACGTATTCGTGTTGAGCAATTAGATTAGTAGTTGCTTTAATACAAGTCAAAAAAAATCCCGTTAAACGGGATTTTTTTTGGCTTAAGAAAAGAGCTTAGATGAAATTCAATATCTCAGATTCAATATGCTCTTTATCAATGATCAAATTATGAGTTACTTCTTTATCAAATAATTCATTGATCATTGCAGGAATGCTGATATTAGCTTTTTTGGCAATTGCTTGTAATGCCTCACGATCTTCAGCATCAACTTCTCCTGATAGAGCATTAGCAATAACGGGAGAGAATTTTGTCCATTCTGCGGTAGAGTAAATAATGGTCTTTAAATCCTTTTCTCTGCACGTATCATAAGTTTTAAAGCAAGTTGCAGTATGCGGATCCATTAAGTAACCGCTTTCAAAGGCTTCTTTAATGTACTCTTTACCATCATTATCATTACAAAAGTCTGCAGAAAAAATAGTTTGTACTGAAGCAATCTCATTATCCGTTAATTGATAGTGATGTTCAGTATCCAGCTGTTGCATTAATTCTTTTGTACGATCGGCACCAAACATATCAAATAAAATACGTTCAATGTTTGATGACTTTAAGATATCCATTGCAGGTGATGTTGTCGGTGTTACCGCCATATCACGCAAGTCATAACGACCTTCATTAATAAACTGCGTTAAAATGTTATTACTATTTGATGCAATTAATATTTTTTCAACAGGTAAACACATTTCCATCGCATAATATGCGCCTAATGCATTACCAAAGTTACCACTCGGTACATTTAGATAAACTTTTTCGCCGATTGCAATGGCATCTTGTCTAACTAATTCTAGATAAGAATGAATGTGGTAAATGATTTGGAAAATAATACGACCAAAGTTAACTGAGTTAGCCGCTGAAAGATTAATGTGTTTGCTTTTTAATTGTTCTCTAAATTCATCTGAACCCAATAAGCGTTTTAATGCACTTTGTGTATCATCAAAATCACCATTCACACCCAAAACTTTTAAGTTTTTAGCATCTTCTGTCACCATTTGTAGGCGCTGAACATCTGAGGTGCCGCCATCAGGATACATGCATACTACTTGTACATTAGATCGGTTCTTAAACGTTTCTAAAGCAGCAGGGCCTGTGTCGCCAGAGGTAGCTGCCAAAATTAGATAGTTTTCATTTCGTTTTTGAGCAAGTGATGACAAAACTAAACCAAAGGGTTGTAAAGCCATGTCTTTAAAAGCGCGAGTAGGGCCATGGTAAAGTTCGCTCACATAAAGGTCTTCTTTAACCTTTACAACGGGAACAGGGTTGTTTTTGTCGTCAAATTTATCGTATAAATTCAGAGCTTCATCAATAACGTCACTATCAATATCGATATTGAAGGCGGTAATAATGTCTTTAGCAAGTATTTTATAGCTAGAATTAATATGTTTTTTAAGGAAATCAGAGCCTAAATCTGGGATGGATTCTGGTGAATATATACCACCAAATGAAGAAATAGGGTTAAGAATGGCTTCTGAAAAGCTAACTTGGACAGGGCGCTGGCCATCATTACCGCGTGTTTCAATAAAATTCATGCTAAATCCGCTGAAATATATAAAATAGGCGCAGATTATAGCGAAAATGGGCTCAGTAATCTAAAGATTAAAGCATATTTATTAAGCCTACAGTGTCATAAACTGTACTGACTCAGACATAATCTCACAACTTGAAATATGAGTTCATAAATAACCTAACAAATGACTACAAATAGTACTTAGCTGTCGTAAGCATTTAAAGTCAAAACCCACCACATTAGGGCAGGACGCCCGTAAGTAGAGCAACGCAGGAGCAGTTGCCGAGAGGCGCAGAGCGCGCGGAGAAAACCTTTTATAAACCTATAACTTATTTAGGGAAAGTAATGTGCATAGGCTGTTTCAGAATAAAGACTACCGCTATATTTTTCTTTGTTTTTCCTCTGCGCCTCTGCGGTGAAATCTTTTGATTTTGATGACAGCTTCAGGATGATTTGAGACATTCGAATGTCTGGTCATATCTGAAAGTTTTATTGATTCTATCAGGTCAAGTCAAAACCAATACACATAAGTTTAAGAGCTCTTGTTAGTTAAGGCTCTTCTCATTAGCGGTTCGTTTTTTGATACGTCTGTCTTTCAGTATTTCTAGTTTAAATATGAGTGCGGATAATCCAATCAAGATCATCAAAGCGCCAAATACCAGTAGGAAGCTGTTAATCCAAAATAAGGTTTTTATCTGGCTTAGTGTACTGGTTTTAAGAAGGTTTAATGAAATAAGCAACTTTTCTTTTTCAGCGATATCACTTCTTAAATCAAGAATATCCTGTTTTAAAATAAAAAAATCCTGCTGATATTTTTTCTTTTCACTAGCTTTTTTTGGCGCATTCTTACCCATGTCGGTAAGAGCGCTTTCAATGACAGATATTTCACTTTCTAGTGTATCGAGTTCTATCGATGACGCGGTAATTAAACGATGAATACGGTTAGTATTGTGTTCAAATTCATTTATATTTGAGGTTGAAAGATAAATAGCAGCTGAGCAGCTAACGATGCCGATAATAAGTAAAAAGCTATAGATAAAATTATGATAATTGGGGCTGTTATGCGACATATTTATTAATCCTTATACTAAATTCCAGCCATTATCTTGAGTGAATCGATCTCCTAATTCACTTTTTAAGATATCCATGCTGACTTGAAGTTCATGTTTTCCCGCATCGTGTATATAGTTGA
Organism: Gammaproteobacteria bacterium; assembly: GCA_030595185.1. Taxonomy (GTDB): domain Bacteria; phylum Pseudomonadota; class Gammaproteobacteria; order SZUA-229; family SZUA-229; genus JAUVDT01. The sequence continues at coordinate 26,538 of JAUVDT010000008.1, read as the reverse complement.
TAGGGCCGCCTCTAAAAGGAGCGAATCCTGTTCCAAATATTACACCTGCATCGAGTAGGTTTTCATTTTCTACAACTTTATCACGTAAACATGCTGTCGCTTCATTTATTAACATTAATATAAGTCGTTGTTGGATATTACTGTTGCTATTGTAGGTAGCGGTTGTATTTTTTTGTGCTTTTGAATTGTGATAGGTGTAAAAGCCTTTACCATTCTTTTTACCTAAATGACCCGTTGATACCATATGTTCAAGTTGTGGTGGTACGGTTGTGTTATAAGTTTCAGAAAGGTTTTTTGCAACAGATAAACAAACGTCTAAACCAACAGTATCTGCTAATTCAATAGGGCCCATAGGCATACCGAAATCTAAAGCGGCCATATCAATAGTCTCTGCTGGTACACCTTCTGTATACATAATCATTGCTTCTAACAGGTAAGGCATAAGAATTCTATTAACCAGGAAGCCTGGGCTACTTTTTACAGCAAGAGGAAGTTTGTCAATATGGCGAGCAAAGGCAGAAACTTTATCGATTGTTTTCTTATCACTTTCTTTACCATGAACAATTTCAACTAATGGCATTAATGCAACAGGATTAAAGAAATGCAAACCAACGAGTCGGCCTGGGTTTTTGAGACTAGTGGAAAGAACTTCAAGAGGAATACTTGATGTATTAGTGACTAATATGGCATCTTTTTTCATTCGTGGTTCAATGCTTTTATAGAGTTCTTTTTTTACATCAGCATCTTCAAATATAGCTTCGATTATAATATCAGCATGTTCTACGCCATAGCCTTTATGATCAGCTGTTAATCGATCCATAGCATTTGTTGTTAATCTTGATGACTTTAATCGTTTTTTAAATAATTTATAGGCACGCGCGATTGTTTTAGCGAGTGTGGCAGGGTCTTGATCTTGTACGCTAACCTGAAAACCTTTTAAGGCACACCAGGCTGCTATATCACCACCCATAATGCCGCCGCCAATGACGTGAACGTGCTGAGGCTTAAATAGTTTTTTATCGCCAGTTGTTTTCAATTGTTCTTGTAAAAAATATACTCGTACTAAATTTTGTGCTGTTTTATCTGATACGAGTTCAGCGACTGATTCAGCTTCTTTTTCTAGCATCTTTACAGGATTGTCGTAATATTTTTTCCATAACCTGATGAGTTTGTAAGGAGCAGGGTAGTGCTTTTTTGGGGCTTTTGATGATACTTTTTTGGCGATTTTATTAGCAATAAATCCACGGATAAAAGCATTGTTTAATATCTGATTTTGTAGTGATTGTTTAGGTCTTCTGAATTTTTTATGAGCAAAAGCAATACCGGCTTTATCAAGTTGTCTGTGAGCTGTAACTTCATCAATGAGTTTGAGATTTTTTGCACGTCTAGTATTAATCGTTCTGCCTGTTAGCATCATATCAAAAGCGGCGAGTGGGCCAATGCGTCTGATGCTACGGTAGCTACCTCCAAAACCAGGGTGTATTCCTAATTTTACTTCTGGTAATGCGAGTTTAGTTGAAGTGTCGTCCGAGCAAATAATGTAATTACAAGCCAATGAAAGTTCGGTTCCGCCACCCATGCTAAAGCCATGAATTAAACTAATGGTATTACATTCAAGAGCTTCAATTTTATTCATGACGGTATGACCAAGTGTGATCATTTGTAGGGCGTCATCATAATTTTTGTCTACAAATTCTTTAATGTTTGCACCAGCAATAAAGCCACTTTTCTTTAACGATTTAAAAATAACTGCAAGGGTGTCGCTAGTATCAATATTATCTAGTATGTCATTCAGCTCATTTAATGATTCAGTTGATAATATATTAGTGGAGGCATCTTGGTAGTCGAATAGCAGCCAGCAAATATTGTCATCATCACGTTTTATCGTCCAGTGTTTGTATTCCATTATTCAGCTTCCCTTTCAATAAGCATTGCACCACCTTGTCCACCACCTATACAAAGGCTAGCTATACCTTTCGATGCATTATTTCTTTGTAATGTTTTTGCAATATGTAAAATTATTCTTGCGCCGCTAGACCCAACAGGGTGTCCTAAACTGACTCCACCGCCATCAACATTAAGTTTATCCATTGGGATTTCTCCTAACGTTGAATCAAGACCTAATTCTTTTTTACAATAATCTTCATCCATCCATGCCGCTCGACAGCCTAAAACTTGTGTTGCAAAGGCCTCGTTAATTTCCCAGTAATCGATATCATTAACGGCTAAGTTATTACGTTGTAAAATAGGTGGCATTGCATGTGCTGGGCCCATACCCATTACTGCAGGATCAAGTCCCGCCCATTCACTATCTGTTATTTTTGCAAGCACCGGAAGTTTATGTTTTTTAACGGCCTGAGCACTAGCCAGTAATAACCAGCAGGCACCATCTGTAATTTGTGCGCTATTACCTGCTGTGACCATTCCGTATTTTCTATCGAATACGGGGCGTAAATTTGCTAACGCTTTAACACTGGAATCCCGCCGAACACCATCATCTTGATCGTAATAATGTCCGTGATTATCGTAAATGGTTTCTATTTCATCTAATAAGCCATCGTCGGTTGCTTTAGCTAAACGTTGATGACTTTGAACAGCGAACTCATCCATTTGAAGTCTTGAAATATTAAACCGTTGAGCAATGTTTTCAGCGGTTTGTCCCATCGATAAACCAACGATAGGGTCACTTAGACCTTTTAATAAAGCAATTATGGGTTTGAAATGCGCAGGTCTTAATTGTGTAACGGCTTTTAGTTTCTGAGGTATCGTTTTACTCATCATAAACCCGCTTAGCCAGTTCACCATTTTGTCATTGTACATAATAGGTGCATGGCTCATCGACTCGACACCGCCCGCTAAGACTATTTCAGATAATCCTGAACTAATATTTCTAAAAGCATTATCAACAGCTTGCATACCTGATGCACAATTTCTTTGCACCGTCCATGCGGGTACTGATTGAGGGATGCCGAGTTTTAAAGCAGCTACTCTGCCTATATTAGCTTCATCTGGCCCAGGCATAACACAGCCCAAGATAACTTCACTAATGGCCTCTAACGGGAAGTTATGACGCATTAATAATGGTTTTCCGGCAGCGACTGCCAAGTCACCTGCTGTAAAAGCACCGGGTTTACCACGTGCTTTTAAATACGGGGTACGGCTGCCATCAACAATATAAACTGTTTTACCTTTACTCACCAAACTTCTCCCATTTCCATATGTTGCTTTCTTTATCAAAAGAAAACTCATCTACCATTATTGCATTTCTGGTTGCTTTAACGGCATCGTTTATTAACTTTGTTTCATCATCATTTAAAATATTTAAAGCAGCTGCTTGTTCAAGCAAAGATTCGATGGGTTGTTTCTTTAATATACCAACATGCATGGCATCTTTTAATTTTCTTTCTGCATCACTGGCTTTAAGGGTTTTATCAAATGCGACTTCTATTCGTCCTGTTCTATCATTTTCATTTTTAAAGCTATGTATGCCTCTGGTTAGACGTGTACGAGCATCATTTTTAGATAATAGTAAACGAGCAATTTTGTGACTCAAACGATCACTTGCGCCTGTATAGGTTTTACCACGAGGGAATATTATTAAACGTAGTAGTTTGCCAACTATAGAGATAGGGAAGTTCGCAAGTACACCATCAAGTGCGCGTTGTGTGTTGTATAAACAGTCTTGCGCTGCCCATTCAAAAAGCGGCTTGTCTTCAGCTGGTTCACCATCATTCTCAAAACGTTTTATAACAGACGAAAGTATATAAAGGTTTGAAAGTGCATCGGCCAGGCGACCAGATATTTTCTCTCTTCGTTTTAAGTTGCCACCCAATACAGCAAGTGACATATCTGTCATGACGGCAAAGCACGCACTTAAACGGTTAAGTTGTCTGTAATAATAGGCGGTATCTGAACTACCTGGTGTCATCATTAAACGAGCGCTGGTAAGTCCTAACCAAAATGCACGGAAAACATTGCTTGCAACAAAACCGATGTGTCCAAATAAGGCTTGATCAAAATCATTAAGTGATTTTTCTGAGTCACCTTCATTGACAGCATTCACCTCATCTAAAAGGTAAGGGTGGCTTCTTAATGCGCCTTGACCAAAAACGATTAAACTACGGGTTAATATATTTGCCCCTTCAACAGTGATACTTATAGGAATGGCTTGATATACACGTCCTAAGAAATTAGATGGCCCCATACAAATGGCATGACCACCGTGTACATCCATAGCATGATTGAGAACTTGCCTCATTCGTTCAGTTAACTGGTATTTAACAATAGCTGATACAACAGATGGAACTTCACCGATATCTAAAGCGACTAGGGTTAATTCTCGTGCAGCATCCATGGCATACGTTTGACCGGCAATGATGGCTAAGGATTCCTCAACGCCTTCAAAATAACCAATAGGTGTTCTAAATTGTTTTCTTATTCGAGCATATGCTCCTGTATAACGACAGCATAGTTTTCCTGCTCCTGTTGAAAGGGCCGGTAATGAAATGGCTCGACCATCGGCTAAACATTCCATTAACATTTTCCAGCCTTGACCAATGTATTTTTCACCACCTATGACCCAGTCCATTGGAATAAAGACATCTTTACCCCGGTTTGGGCCGTTCATAAAAGGCTGGTTTAAAGGGAAATGTCTATTACCAATTTCCACCCCTTTGGTATCCGGTCTAATTAATGCGAGCGTAATACCAATGTCTTTTTTGTCACCTAATAAACTATCAGGATCATAAAGTTTAAAAGCGAGTCCTATCAGTGTTGCGACAGGGCCTAAGGTTATGTAACGTTTTTCCCAGTTAAGTCGGATACCTAAAACATTTTCTTTGCCATCAAAACTATCACGGCACACAACACCTGAGTCAGGCATTGAGCTGGCATCACTACCGGCATCCGGGCCGGTTAATCCAAAGCAGGGGATTTCTGTGCCATCAGCTAATCCGTACAGGTATTTTTCTTTTTGTTCTTCGGTACCATAAGTCAAAAGTAATTTACCAGGCCCGAGAGAGTTAGGTACCATTACTGTTACAGCAACAGTAATACTTCTGCTTGAGACTTTCATTACAACTTCTGAATGAGCGAGTGCTGAAAATTCAAGACCACCGTATTTTTTTGGGATAATCATGGCCATAAATTTATTGTTTTTTATGTATTGCCAAATCTCCTCAGGTAAATCAGATTGATTTTGTGTAATCTCCCAGTCATCAATCATTTCACAAAGGGTATTAACAGGGCCGTCAAGATATGCTATTTCTTCTTCAGTTAATTTAGGTTTAGGTAGGTCTCTTAATTTAGAATAGTCTGGTATGCCACTAAAAATTTCACCTTCCCACCAAACGCTTCCAGCATCCAGTGCTTCTTGTTCTGTTTGTGATATAGGAGGCATGGCTTTTGCCATTAATTCTTTTATTGGCAGGCTTATTTTATTAATACGAAATGAGTTTATATTTAACGGTGTGACAATACCGAAATAAAGAACCCATAGAATTAATAATGATCCGCCAGAGGCTAGGCCAGTAAAACTAAAAATCAGTAATGTAACCCCTAGCAATGAACTCCATATTACTAATGCCAACCTGAAATAAGCAGAAACGCCAATAACAAGTGCAAAAATAAGTAACCAACTTAACATTTGATTATCCTCATCTATTATTACCGAGTGTTTCTGATTTAACAGATCTAATAATTTGATCTGTTTCGGTAGTATTTAAATTAATATTTTCATCAGGGTTTTTGTAAATAACACCCTGAGCATTCCAGGGAAGCTGCTTATAAACAGCCAGTTCATCAAAATCAAAAATAGGGTATTTGATGACGTCAAAATAGGGCGAGTAATCAAAATCACTGGGGGTTATTAGTTTTGTGTTTCGTCGATATAGTTTTAGATTATGATCTTCGTCATATTGCAATACAGGTAATATTGGAAAGTGAATAGAAGCGAAGGCTTCAGCCATCATCGTTGAACAGACTGTTTTTGTTGTTTTACCTGCGTTGTGCTGAAACAAGGTGGAACGCCAGCGGCGGGGTAGAAAAGAATATGGAAATAAAAACCTAAGTAAGTCAAGAATCTGTCTCACATCGTAATCGGCACCCAATCGTTTAATAGAATAATTAATGACACTTTGTGCATCCTGATGCGTAATGCCTTTAGGGCGACAAATACGTAAGTTTTCACCCCGGTATTTACTTAAGCCATCAACAATAGTACCTTCACCTAACATTGCTTCAATAATTAATTGTTCCTCAGGGTCTCCATTATAAAAACGCTTAATATGTGCTCGAACACTAGGGTCTTCTATGTCATGTAATCTGCCAACATAAAAAGCGGAGTGGGTCCAACAGCTTTGAGTAACGGTTTTGATGATACTACTAACGTGTGATCTACCTTCAATAAGCAGCACATCACCAGGACGAATTTCATAACGCAGACGATCAAAATTCGATAATCCAATATTGACATCACCGTTCTCTATGGTGAGTCGTTTAATTAGCTTATCCCAAGTGTAGGTTCTGATTATGTTTATTACACTTTGCAAAGTATCTTAATCCTTTAATACGTTACTATTTGGACTGTGAAGCGCTTATTTAATTCCCATTATTTAACTTACTTATAATTTAAGTTTAGCTCTAATATTATGAATTTGTTAAAAATATTGTGAATAATTATTACGTATCAAGTAAACTGAAATCTCCGCAGGTTTGAATTTGTCTCAGGAACAACAAAATATTACTATGTACTTATGTTTTAAGCGCTTACTATTAATCATACTATTTTTTTATTCCTCCCTTTTACTTGCCGCTGTTCCTTCATCAGACTGGAAAACCCTTTCAACTGAACACTTTAATATTCATTTCTTACCTATATATACGGATTTAGCTAAACGAACAGCATTTATTAGTGAAAACTTATATCCAATACTTGAGGCAAAGCTAGACTGGCAGCCTAAAGAAAAAATTAGCATGATTCTTATAGATGAATACGACCAGTCCAATGGTAGCGCGACTCCTTACCCATTTAATAAAGTGATTTTGAGGCTTTCTCCACCCGATCGAGTAGGTCAATTAGACGATTATGATGATTGGCTGGCTTTGTTAATTGAACATGAGTTAACCCATATATTTCATTTGGATAAATCGATTGGGAAAGTGTCCAAATTTCGAAATATCTTTGGCCGATATGCTTTGTTCTTCCCCAATCTCTTCCAGCCTGCATGGTTTACAGAAGGACTGGCAACAGATGCAGAAACACATGCAGGCATCGGCAGAGGGCAGAGTAGTAGCTTTGAAATGTTGATGCGAGAGGAAGTAAGAAGTGGATTATTGCCCGTCGCAACCGTTAATTTGCCTGCAGACAGTCAACCACTTTCAAAACACTATTTATACGGTGTTTATTTCTATCAGTTTTTAAGGCACACCTATGGTGAAGAGTCCATTACACGGCTTGTTGATAACTACAGTAATAACTTATTGCCATTTTCAATAAATTCAAATAGCAAAAGTGTATTCGGTAAAGATGTTGATCAATTATGGAATGAGTTTTCAGCCTATTTAAATAAAAGGTTTTCTAAACAATTAAAGCTTCTTAAACAATCGAATATAAAAGAAGGTATTGCTGTTGTAGATACGGCTAATCAATTGGCTTCTATAGGTTTTTTGGATAAAGACACGCTGGTATATATTGAGAACAACCTAGAATCAGAACCACAGTTAATGATGTTAAAAAATTCTAAGAAAGAATTATTAACAGCTGTTAATAGTAATAGCTTATTCAAAATCGGTGCTGGCAATATTATCTACCTATCACAACTTGATTATTGTGATGAGTATCATCTTTATTATGATATCTATCGATTCAATGTGGTTAGCAAAAAAACAGATCAATTAACTCAATGTAGTCGGTATAAGTATTTATCAGTGTCTAGTTCTAATAATATTGTAGCGGTAAAAACATTGGCATCTATACCACAAATCGATTTGCTTGATGCCAATGCAAAGTTCGTAAAAACCTTATGGAAAGGAAGTTATGGCGATGTTATCAATCACATTGATTTGTCTGAAAAACGCAATGCATTATTAATCACTAAAAAGAAACTTAATAAATCATGGAATATTTACGAGTTTAATTTAGACACTTTAAGATGGCGAGATGTAGTCGTAAATGATGCCATATTTATGCAAGCAAGTTATGCCTTTAATGATGAGGGAATTGTTTTTATTAGCGACAGTAGTGGTGTACACAATATTCATAAAAAATTATTTTCATCAACTGATATCACCGCTTTAACCAATGTATTAAGCGGTGCGTTTTCACCGCTGCAGCACCAAGACAAATTATATTATCAACTTTTCGAACGTAATGGTTATCGTATTTATTCTTCAGATTTAAATTTAGCAACACCATTAGTTATAAATAAAACCTCTGCTCTTAATGTGCGCTTCGATAAAGATATTGATATTGAAAAATTAAATTATGTAATTAATGACTATACCCCCTGGCTTGATCTCAAGCCTAAATACTGGTTTCCCTGGTTATTAATACAAGATAATGCCAGTGAATTTGGTTTTGTAACATCATCTAATGACTCTTTAGATCACCATTTCTATCAGCTTCAACTCGCATACGGTTATGATCAGGAGGATGTGGTTGGATCATTTTTTTATCAATATGAAAATTGGTTAGGGTTCTTAATTTCTAAAGAGAATACTTTATATAGTAATGCATCTAATTTAACTAACCAGATTAGAACAAATGAGCAATGGCAAATCTTATTTACTTTACCCTTTACAAAGCTCAAGGAACGCTGGCGTTTCAAATTAGGTGTTATCGATAACCAGGATAAAGATACATACCTAGCCAGTGGTATTGTTGGTTCTGCGGATCAAAAAGATGGTTTGATAGGCTTTAGCGCCTCATATGACAGTAAACAGTCTTTTATAAAAGGACATAGCGCAGAGACAGGCAGAGATGTCTTATTAGTCACAGAAACCAGTGACGTGTTAGATAGTGATTATACTGGTCAGTCAACGATATTGGACTGGCGTGAATACTTCAAATTAGGCTTACACAATACTTTGGCTTTACGATATGTAGTCGGTACTGCTGATGTGACCATGAGAAACTATAATCTAGGTGGTTTAAAAAGTGATTGGGATTCGGTCACCGTATTTAACCCGAATGTAGCCCGTACTATCTTTAATAAACGTGATTTTGCATTACGTGGTTATAGTGAAAATACTCAAATAGGAAATAACATAGAACTTGCGACTATCGAGTGGCGCTTTCCTTTGTTACATGTGGAAAAAGGATTTATGGCACCACCTATCGGTATAATGAAGCACTCTGCACGTTTGTTTGTAGAAGCGGGAGCGGCCTGGTTCGACAACCAGCAAAAAGACTCTATAAGCAGCGTTGGTTTCGAGTGGATTATTGATCTGAATCTTTTTTACAATATAACGCCACAAATAAGAATAGGTTATGCCGAAGGTTTAGATGATGTCGTCGGTGACCAGACTTTCTACATTAAAGTGGGTGGTGCCTTTTAAACAGAGTTAAAAGTCTAACAACGCTATTAGCTCTTCAAGCTTATGTCGCGGTGTGTAGTAATGCGGCGAAAAACGAATACCACCCCCACGAGGTGCACACAATACATGATGCTCTTTAAGGTATTCAAACAATTCTAAGCTGTCTTTATTCTTATGTTTAATCACAACAATGCCAGATAGTTTTTCTGCATCAATCGAGCTCAGAATTTCTATATTTGTATTTTTAGAAAACGCATTGATTAAAAACTTCGTATTATCAATGACGGCTTTTTCAATATTCTCGATACCTATTGTTTCAAGTAATGTAAGGCTTTGTTCTAATGCAACAATACCTAAAGTGTTAGGGCTGCCGCATTCAAAGCGTCGTGCTGAGTGTGCAGGTGTCCACTCAGTCGCATCAAAGTCGTGCATGTTTTCAACCATATGCCAGCCATATTGATGAAGCTTTAGTTTTTCGATATGTTGCTGCTGGCAATAAAATAAAGCCAGGCCTTCAGCGCCCAGCATCCATTTATGGCCATCGGCTGCAACAAAGTCAGCCTTTACTTCATTTACATCAAAGTCGAGTGCGCCTAATTGCTGAATGGCATCAACGCAAAATAATATATTGTTCTTTTCACAATGTTCACCAATGCGCTTTAAATCAGTGCGTCTACCTGATGCATACTGCACAGCACTAATTGAAATCAAACGTGTGGATTGATCACAGGCATCAATAATAAGCTGTTCGGCATCATCATCGGGCTTATATTCTATAAGCTTTATATTGACGCCAAATTGCTTTAACGATTGCCAAAGTAATCTGTTTGATGGGAATTCCTCTGCTGAGGTAATAATAGTGTCACCATCATTCCAGTCGATGCCATATGCAACGACAGATAAAGCTTCAGAAGTACTTTTTAATAAAGCAATTTCATCAATTGAGTCTGCTTTTATTAAACGTTTTAACAGAGCTCTTAAATTAGCTTCACGTTCAATCCATTGCAGGTAATGGATTGAACCTTGTTGTGTGTTTTCTTCAGCGAAGGCTTGAACCGCTATTTGTGTGCGAATTGGCCAGGGTGCAACAGCTGCATGATTTAAATGAATTAATTCATCTTTTAGATTGAAGTCTTTTTCAAATGTATTCATATGGAGGCACGTAATAATTATTAGGGTTTCAAGACGCTATTTTTGTCATAAAATAAGAGCGGCTGCAAGTAATTGTAGATAACACACAATAGGGGGCTAGAGTGGCAGTAGAAATCGAACGTAAATTCTTATTAAAAAATGATGCATGGAGAAAGCAGGTAACATCAAGTAACCTCATTCGACAGGGTTATCTGGCTCCATTGGATACATCATCGGTACGCGTTCGAATTGAAGGCGCTAAAGCAAATATCAATATTAAAAGTGTCACCATTGGTATATCACGTCTCGAATATGAATATGAAATACCAATGCATGATGCGTTAGAAATGCTTGATAAGCTATGTCCCGCACCGCAAGTCCATAAAACACGTCATTGCGTACATATAAATAAGCATATATGGGAAATTGATGAGTTTTATGATGAAAATGAAGGCTTAATAGTCGCTGAAATCGAATTAAAAAGTGAAAATGAGAGTTTTGAAAAGCCGGATTGGCTGGCCGAAGAAGTCAGTGAAGATGCCCGATATTACAATGTGAACTTGATTAAACATCCATTCAAATCATGGTAAAACAGGCACTTATGTCTTTTTAGTAGTATATGGTTTATTATTTATAATATTCATTGAGTAGTTTGTCTAAATTTATATACAGAGGTGTTATGGCTATACGTGTCATGCTGGTCGATGACCATGATCTGGTTCGTTTCGGAATTAAAAGCTTACTTCAAAATCAAGTTGGTATTGAAGTGGTTTCTGATGCAGATAGTGGTGAGAAATGCTTGGAATTGTGCCGGGAAGATGCACCTGATGTCATCTTAATGGATGTTAACATGCCAGGTATTGGTGGTTTTGAAGCGACTCATCGTTTACAGACTATCTGCCCTGATACCAAAATCATTATCATCACAGTGCACAGTGATGGCCCGTTACCAAAAAGATTGCTTGAAGCCGGCGCTGTAGGTTATTTAACCAAAGGTTGTGAAGTTCAAGAAATGGTTGATGCTATTCACAAAGTGTCTAAAGGCCTTAAATACATAGCACCTAGTATCGCTCAGCAGCTTGCGCTTTCAATGCTACCGGGTAATGACTCGCCAATCGATTCTCTATCCCAACGCGAGTTACAAGTTTTATTAATGATCAGTCAGGGTCAACGTACCTCAACTATCTCGGATAAGTTGAATCTAAGCCCTAAAACGGTGAGTACATACCGTAAACGTTTACATGAAAAACTAGGTGTTACAAATGATGTTGAAATGATGCGTCTTGCAATTCAACACGGCATTTTAGATGACGACATTGAAGAACATATAAAGAATTAAAAAGTTTTGAGCGACAAAAAATATATTTAACTCGAATTACCTCTTTATAAAAATAGTCGCTAAGTAGAATGCCAAAAAAACTCCCATTTAATATCAGCTGTAAAAAATGTAAGCGGCTGGTTAAATTTCTTAAAGAAGTAAATAAAGAACATCCCAATTATTACTGTAAACCTGTACCTGCTTTTGGTGACCCTAATGCGCAAGTATTAATTGTAGGTTTAGCACCGGGTTTACACGGCGCTAATGCAACAGGTAGGCCGTTTACTGGTGACCAGTCGGGTTTAATGTTATTTGAAACGCTTTATAAACATGGTTTTTCTAGCAAGCCTGTATCTGAGTCTTCAGATGATGATTTAGAGCTGATCAATTGTAGAATTACAAACGCTGTAAAATGTCTGCCGCCTCAAAATAAACCCGTTGGTGATGAAATTACCACTTGTAATAAATATCTGGAGGTTGAATTAGCAGCATTGCCTGACAGAAGCGTAGTAATTGCTTTGGGAAGTATCGCGCATCAAGCTGTTATAAAAGCGTTTAATCTCAAACAAAAAGACTATAAGTTTTCACATCTTTCTGAATATTCCCTTAATACTAAAAGTAGCTCCTGTACATTAGTAAGCTCCTATCATTGCAGTCGCTACAATACGCAAACTAAACGTTTAACAACGGAAATGTTTGATAAAGTCTTTGCTAGAACAAAATCAATAGTCTCTCATGCCTGAATTAGATAACAAATTTGATGCTAAATCTTTTCTGAAAAGCAGTAGTTCCTTACCAGGGATTTACCGTATGTATAATGAAAAGTCAGAAATAATTTACGTTGGTAAAGCAAAAGACCTGAAAAAAAGGTTATCAAGCTATTTTAGAAAAACAGGCTTGAGTATAAAAACCCAGTCATTGGTATCACAAATTGCCAAAATAGAAACAACCATTACGCATACAGAAGGTGAAGCATTATTACTTGAAAGTAATTTAATTAAAGAATTTAGGCCTCGTTACAATGTGTTGTTACGTGATGATAAAAGCTATCCTTTTCTCTTTTTGTCAACGGAAGATAATTACCCCATGCTCCGTCTTCATCGTGGGACTAAAAGAAAAAAAGGTCAGTACTTTGGCCCTTATCCAAATGCGGGTGCTGTTAGAGAAACATTAAATATAATTCAAAAAGTATTTAAAATTCGTCAATGCGATCAAACCTATTTTAGTAACCGCTCCCGTCCGTGTCTACAATATCAAATCAAACGCTGTACCGCACCTTGTGTCAAAAGTATCAGCGAAGAAGATTACGCAAAAGATATTTCACACGTTGTTCAGTTTTTAGAAGGCAAAAGCCAGACAGTCGTTCAGGACCTTGTTGAGCAAATGGAAAAAGCAGCCATATCTTTAGAATATGAAAAGGCAGCTGAATACAGAGATCAAATCTCCTATCTTCAAAGTGTCATTGAAGCACAATATATGGCGGGTGCAGAGGGTGATGTAGATGTTGTCGCTTGCGCCACACATGCAGGGCTTGCATGCGTGGAAATATTTTTTATACGTAATGGGCAAAGTTTAGGGACAAAAAGCTACTTTCCAAAACTACCAGAGAATATGAAAGAGGTTGATATACTTAATGCATTCCTGCCTCAATATTACATCGATAATATTATTCCGTCTGAAATAGTATTAAGTGAAAAACTGCCTGATGAACAATTACTAAGTAACGTTTTAACTGAAAAACGTGGGCGTAAAGTAGTCATCTCAAGTTCAGTTAGAACCAACCGAAGGCATTGGTTAGATAATGCACAAAAAAATGCCGAAAAAGCATTGATGACTCGTGTTAACTCAGCAGCAGGCATGATCAAACGTTTTGATGCTTTGCAGGAGTTATTGCATTTAGATCATATGCCAACACGATTAGAATGCTTCGACATCAGTCACACAATGGGAGAAGCAACAGTCGCGTCCTGTGTTGTATTTACCCCAGAAGGCCCATTAAAAACAGATTATCGTCGTTTTAATATAGAAGGTATTGAACCCGGTGATGACTACGCCGCTATGAAGCAGGCATTAAAAAGACGTTATGCGAAAATCAGAAAAAGTGAAGGTAAAAAGCCTGATATATTATTTATAGATGGTGGTAAAGGGCAGTTGTCTCAAGCAATAGAAGTAATGAATCATTTAGAAATAGAAGATGTGTTATTGATTGGTGTTGCAAAAGGTGAGGGCAGAAAAGCAGGGCTTGAAAAACTTGTGATGACAGATGGAACCGAGGTATATCCCGGCGAACAATCCATGGCTTTGAATTTAATATTACATGTACGTGATGAGGCGCATCGTTTCGCTATTACAGGACACAGAGCCAGACGACAAAAATCCAGAACAACATCACAGCTAGAACAAATACCAGGATTAGGTGCGAAAAGAAGGCAAACTATTCTTAAACACTTTGGTGGCCTTCAAGGTGTTAGTAAAGCAGGGATTGAGGATCTGGCTAAAACCCCGGGAATAAGTAAGAAATTAGCACAGTTGATATATGATAGTTTCCATACTGAGTAATTAAGTAAAGAGAGTTTAATATGAGTTCAAATAAACTAGATCAAGCCGCATTAGATACTTTGTTTTTATCAGCGCGTAGTCATAATGGCTGGCAGGATAAAAAACTACCAGAGGGTATTATTGAAGAAATATACGACTTATGGAAAATGGGACCTACAACAGCAAATTCATGTCCTGCAAGATTAGTATTTATTCAATCACCTGAAGCAAAAGAACGCCTTAAAAGTTGTTTAGCTGCCGGCAATGTAGAAAAGTCCATGGCTGCACCTGCTGTTGCAATTATTGCAATGGACTTAGAGTTTTACGAAAAACTACCAGAATTATTTCCACATGATGATGCACGCTCCTGGTTTGTAGGCAACGATAAAAAAATTGAAGAAAATGCATTTAGAAATAGCTCGTTACAAGCTGCATACTTTATGCTGGCTGCGCGAAGTTTAGGCCTTGACTGTGGCCCAATGTCCGGGCTTGATTATGACAAAATGAATCAAGAGTTTTTCCAAGATGGAAAAGTGAAATGCAACTTTATATGTGCAATTGGTTATGGCGATGAAAGTAAATTATTCGATCGTTTACCACGTCTCTCATTTGACGATGCTTGCACGATACTTTAGTTTGAAACAGATTAATTTGTTTCTATAAATACAGGTCAACAATTATGTCATTAACATTACTCATCTTTCGTCATGCAAAATCTGACTTCGATGCACCCAGTGATCACGAACGTGTACTCAATGATATTGGCATACAGCAGGCTATGTTTATGGGTGAGGAGCTCAAAGAAAAAAATATACAGCCAGATCTTGTTCTCTGCTCGTCTGCACAAAGAGCAAAACAAACAATGGATTTAGCGATGAAAGCAGGCGAATGGGGATGTGATAGCAGCATAATGGATGTGCTCTACAACACGACAACAGAAGTCATGTTAGAAGTAATTAAACAAATGAGTGATCACGACAAAACAATTATGTTTGTTGGTCATGAACCAACGTGGTCTGAATTAGTTGTAAAGTTAACTGGAGCGCCTATCTCATTTAATACAGCAGGCATGTGTTGTGTAAAGTTTGATGTTGATTCCTGGAGTTCTGTAAATGAGGGTACTGGAAAGTTAGATTGGTATGAGTGTCCTTAGAATTGATTAAATATCATAAAGTGATCCTCTCCTAATTTAATAAATACTTAAATAGCTATTATTTGTCCTTAAGCGTCCGTAACAACCTTTTTTGATGCAATTTCACACAAAGTCTGTTGACACTGAATTAATTACTTACTATTCTAAAATTATTCTGTAAAGGCTAACCTGTTTGTGAGAACAGGGGCGCAAAGTAACCGGTCTTGATTTTTTATCAAGAAGGCGGAACTGCCAGAGAAAGTAATCTATATTATGTACTGCTTCTGGTAAAAATAATAAATAAAAACCAGCAGGGAAGTACAATGCAAAACTCTCAATCATTTTCCTTATTTAAGTCGTTTTCTCATTTTATTTTATTTTTTATTATCTCACTACTTGCAGCTTGTGGCGGTGGTGGTGGAGGTAGTACCGATAGTGGTACTACTACCGGCCCAGTTCCTAGTCCGAATGCCGTACTTCAATCTATAGCTATTACACCAGCTGCCTCAGTTCTTAAAGTAGGTTCGTCGCATCAAATGAATGCCATTGGTAATTATGATGATGGTGGTCAACTGGACTTGAGTAATTCAGTCACCTGGGTTGCTACAAGTTCTGGCAAAATAACTCTGAATTCAAGTGGTATGGCGACAGCCGTTGCAGTTGGATCGAGCACTGTCACTGCAATTAATAGTAACTCTGTAATACAGGGCTCCACATATCTTTATACTTCGACTTATGGTCTTGAAGGTAGCGTAAGCTCTCCTCTTGCTCTCAACTTAGATACTCCTCACGCCGGTGAAGTTAACTTTGGTGGGCCCGCTACAAATAATGGCGACAGCTACTATTCAGTTAACGTTACTCCAGGAGCATCGTATTACGTTTCATTAACGGGGCTGGACGGTGATGCGCAGCTTATGTTGTATGACGACAGTGGCTTTACTAATCAATTGTGTATTTCTCAAAACGGATATACGAGCGATGAAAAGTGCTACGCAGAAGGCCCTGCCAATGGCGTGTTATATATCGCTGTCGATGGTGATGATACAGAATATAACTCACATAAAGGTGCAAGCTTTACGCTTACAGTAAATTCAGGTTATAGAGATGAAGGTGTAGCAGCAACTGGTACAGCCGTCTCTTTAACATTAAACACACCGACAAGTGGCCAAGTGGGTACTTATATATATGGCTATATGACTGGTGGTAGTAGTTATATTGCACCTATCACACCAACAGGTCGTTACACCGTTACACTCACAAATCTTACTGATGATGTTTCATTATTAGTTCTTGGTAATGGCAGTTTAGTAAGGTGTCAGATATATAGCACAGGAACAGCGGATGCCACTTGTTCATTCCAGGCGGAATATAGTTCTCTAACTGTCTTAGTATCGAGTAATAATACAGTTGCTGGTAGCAGTTATACTCTCACCGTTACCGAAGATCATGGAGCTTACTCAGAAGAGGGTACACTCAGTACGCCAGTTAATTTAGCTTCACTACCATATTCAGGCCAGCTTGGTGACATTGATGGCTATAGTAATAGTTATTACAGTCTTCCGGTCACGGCATCGCAGTCAATTCAGATTCAAGCGACAGGCTTAGATGGCGATTTAGGTATGTACGTTTATGATGGAGACTCAACATTTACGACAGATGCATGCAGAACGTTCACTTTAAGTGCTGCTGATTTATCATGCATTTTGGAACCCGCTTCATCGGGAACTCTATATATAAAAATGGTTAGTAACGGTAGTGATGGTACTTCGTTTACTTTAACCGCAACGCCAATAAATTACGTGTCAGAAGGTACAGCAGATACGCCGCAATCCATCACTACCTCACCAGTATTTAATGCACCTTATGCAGGCCAAGTTGATAGTGCGTCTAGTTATTATCAGCTGAATGTCGATGCGGGTAAATTATATCGTGCAGGTTTAAGTCAGCTGTCGGGTGATGTATCCCTAACTGTTTACGATGATTTTAATTTAATCACAATGCTTTGCTCATCTAACAATGCAGCACTTGCAGAAGAAAGCTGTCAGGCAACACCAAGTGGAAGTAATGTTTGGGTTGTTGTAGGTGGGTCAACTTATGGTTCGAAATTTGATCTCACGATGGACAGAATATATGTCCAGCAAGGTAACTTGGCTAGCCCGTATGACATTACGGGTTCATTACCTTATACCGGTGGAGAAACAGGTCCGGGTACCAGTGGCACAGAGCGCTCTCATATAATGGTAGCGTTGACTGCAGGTAAAGCATATAAATTCGAAATCACCAACAATACTGATCCTGATCTGGATCTCTGGGTTTATGATGACGACCCAGGCTATGGTTGGCCACCAGCTTGTACTGCTAATGCATCGGCAGCTAACACGGCCTTCAGTTGTACAGTAAATCCACTCTATGGTGCCAATGCATATATGTGGTTAACAAGTAGCGACCCTTATGGTTCGAGTTTTGATTTGAACATAACGGAAGTATCGTTTAATACGCAAGGATCTCTTGCTACCCCAATAAATATTGGCGCCTTTCCAGTTATTGGAAGTGTCGGTATCAGTCAACTTGAGCATACAGGTGGCGTAGTGGATGCAACGAACAGCTACTACGTTGCAGACGTATCTGGTGGCGCTGCTCATGTAAACTATCTTATCCGTTTAAAAAACCAAAGTGCAGATGTGGATCTCTACGTTTACAGTGACTCCAGTTATAGCAGCTTACTTTGCAGTAGTATTGCAGCAGGAATATTAAACGAAACTTGCACGGGTTTAATTCCAGCAGACAATAATCTTTACATCAAAGTAAACGGAGCAAGCAGTGGCTTCGGTGGAACGTTTGACTTAGATGTTGATCACGATTACTTAGTAGAAGGTGCAGTAAGCACGGGGAACGGTGGTAGTTTAGTAATAAACTCTATAGCACTTACACAGGGCGTAGCTTACCAAGGTCAAGGGCAGGGGTTAACACCAAGTTATTATTACTTAAACCCTGTACCAACGGGTAACCATACAATAACAATCAGTAACATGTTCGATTCAACTTGTGTGTGGATTTATGATGAATCTGATGGGAAGTTTAATAGTTTAATCGTCGATTACAGCACCGCAAACTGGTTAACGCCAGATAAAAGCCTCACTTATAATTTCACCTCTGGAGTCTTTGTCGAAGTCCGTGGTTGCGGGTCAACAGTTACAGGTACTGCCTTTGCAATTACTATTGATTAAATCTCACGTCCTGGATAACTGAAATTATCCAGGACGATTTAATTAGAATAACTTTCAACTAATTAGTTGTCTTTTTTATTTTATCTGTAGATTACAATTATAATTTTAGAAGATTGTAACCTTGGTTGCTTGTAGTCTACGAGACTGGAGTCACGTCTGTAATACTACTGCACAGGTGGAGTAAAGTTTGCTCCAAATCCAAAACCGATACCAGTGGCTGGGTCAGAAAGGAAGAAACGTGTACCAATTACCCCGCCGTTAATTATATCTGTATCCACAATGTAAATGGCCCAAATAAATTCGCCCGCACTAATAATGCCATCACCAAAAACTGATCCTGATGTTGGGCTTTCATTTAAAAATTCTTCATTATTTAGTGCCTGGAATTCTAAAATAGTAAACTCTCGATTTGATAAATTACGCATATATAAACCAAAACGACTACCAATTAAATAACTACCGTTATTATAAATCGGCTCAAATAATAGTGCTCGACTTAATACATTTGAAAAGTTTCCTGTTGATAGCAGGTTCGTAGTACTAGTAAGTGTGCTAGTTTGAATCTGTGTTTCTACAGTAATAAAACCTTCGTTACTTGATGTAATATCGAGTGTTGCTACACCGTTAATTGTATTTACTGTTGTCGTTGTACTGATGCCATTATCAGTAACGATAAAGTCGATTGAGGTGCTTGGTATAACACCGTTACTAGCAGCAGGTCTCACAGTTGCAGTGATGGTAGTTATGTCGATGTCATTATTTAATATGACATTAGGAGATACATTAGCACTAATTGATATGGCAGCATTAGGGTCTAATGTAATGATCAATATTAAATCTGTACTTATAACTCCGCGGAGTGAAGCGGTAATGGTTGAATTGCCGGCTGTGTATCCAATGACTTCACCCTGGTTTGTGATGGCATTACTAATTGCTGCAACACTTGTATCACTACTGATCCATGTAACATCATTAGAAATATCTTGAGTGCTACTATCTGAATAAGTACCAGTAGCAATAATATTTTGTGTGATACCTGCAACCAATGTCGTGTTACTTGTTTGCAGAGCAATCGAAGATAGTGTGGCAGTCGTCACTGTTAAATTTGTACTATTTGAAATATCTGAATATGATGCTGTAATTGAACTCGGGCCTTCACTTACACCTCGGGCAACTCCCCTAGATTCGGTAGAATTTTGTATTGTCGCGAATTGAGGGGATGAACTTGTCCACGTGACATTATTGGTTAAGTTTTGAGTTGAGCTATCTGAATAATGGCCAGTTGCTGTAAACTCAAACTGTGTTCCATTTGCAATTGATACATCCAATTGATCAATCGTAATGCTTAGTAAATTAGCTGAGTTAATAGTGAGGCTGGCAAAGCCAAGTACATTCCCAATATTGGCGCTGACTGTAACATCACCCGTTTGTAGAGACTGAATAATAGAATTGTTGCTATTAGCAATAGACAGATCAGATGTAGACCAGATTACCTGGTTGGTTACATCATTTATTGAGCCATCAGAGTAATGTGCGATGGCTGTATATGTTTGTGTGAAGCCATTACTAATTACAGAAGTGATTGGTGTAATGTCAATACTGGTTAATACGGCATTCGTAACAATTAATAAATTGGTTGTAGAAATAGAACTCAAACTGGCTGTTATATTTGTCTGCCCACTTATTAAACTACCAAGCTGACCTTTATTGTCTGGCGTGTTACTTATGGTTGCAATAGTCGTATTAGACGATATCCATGTAACAAGATCAGTGATGTCCTGAAAAGAATTATCAGAATAAATACCGGTTGCAGAAAACGCCTGAGTTGTACCGGCTGGTAAACTTTGTGTTAGCGGGGTAATTTCTATACTAATTAAAATTGCATCAGTTACATTGATGCTAAACACCGCACTAACATTATTATAAATCGATGTGATGGTCGCAGGGCCTTGAGCCACGCTACTTATTTCACCAGTAGAATTAACCGTTGCGATTGCTGAATTTGAGCTTTGCCATAAAGCTTGTTGAGTGACAGTCTGATTACTCGAATCACTATATACAGCAACAGCCTCTAACTGCAGAGTAGTGCCTAAAGCAATGCTGGTATTTGTTGAATTAATTTCCAGCGTATTAATAACGGCATCGGTAACAGTGAGAGAGGCAACACCAGTAACGCCGTTTAATGAAGCAGCAACACTTGTGGTTCCTATTGCTGTACCAAGAAGTAAGCCGCTAGAGTTATTGACGGTTTCAGCAATAGCGCCATTACTAAATATCCAACTCACTTGTTGAGTTAAGTCCTGGGCAGAGCCGTCACTGTAAAAACCTGATGCGGTAAATTGGTATTCAGTACCTAGTGCAATATTTACACTAGCAGGTGTTAGATTAATTAGCGTTAAACTTGCCGCAGTAACCGTGACTGAAGTCGAGCTAGTCACTGCGCCTTTACTAGCGCTTATAGTTACGGTGCCTACGTTATGGCTAGTCACCAGGCCTTCGGAATTTACCTCAGCAATTAAAGTATTGCTCGACTGCCATGTAACTACAGAAGTTAAATTTTGAATGGATTGATCAGAGTAAATGCCATTAGCCTGCAAATTTATATTGGTGCCATTAGCAAGAGAAACAGCATCAGGGGTAATAACGATTGTATTAAGGTTAGCCGCAGTAATGTCAATTAACGCTGAATTACTTGTGCCATTAAAATTAACGGTAATAGTGACAGTACCAGTAGTGTTTCCCGTTACTAAACCGTTCTGATCAATCTCCGCAATCGAACTATTACTCGATTGCCAGCTAACCTGAGCAGTCAGATTTTGCGTGCTTAGATCAGAATAAACTCCACTAGCGGTCAACTGTATGTTCGTTCCAGCGGCTAGTGAACTGGTATTTGGAGAAATATTAATTGAGTCTAAAGTGGCTGCTGTCACACTAACTGAAGCTGTGCTTGATACGCCATCTAAATTTGCTGTGATGATTGCTGAGCCAACGCTGTATCCTGTCACCAGACCTTCTGTATTAATTTCTACAATTGAGTTATCACTCGACTGCCAACTAACTTGCTGTGTTAAGTCTTGTTGTGTTAAATCCGAATAAAGTCCATTGACTAATAAAGAGGCGCTTGTACCATTTGCAATCGAGAGATTGCCTGGGCTGATATTTATTGAGTCCAATGTTGCTGGTGTAATAGTAATTAATGCAGAGTGACTTTGTCCATCAAAACTTGCCGTGATAGATGCAGTTCCGACACTACGTCCAGTCAACAAACCAAGGTTACTGATTTCAGCAGTAGAATTATCACTCGACTGCCAGCTGACTTGAGAAGTTAAATCCTGACTGCTTGAGTCAGAGTAAAAACCAGTTGCCTCTAAATTAATGTTGGCACCATTTGGCAGGGATGAGTTATTAGGAGAAACATTAATTGAATCTAAAGTGGCATCAGTAACAGTAATGTTAGAAGAACTACTTTGACCATTAAAGTTTGCAGTAATAGTTGTCGAGCCGTTACTGCGAGCCGTTACTAAACCAGAGGTACTAATCTCAACAATCGAACTATTAACAGACTGCCAGGTAACTTGTAATGTTAAATTCTGAGTGCT
Organism: Gammaproteobacteria bacterium; assembly: GCA_030595185.1. Lineage (GTDB taxonomy): Bacteria > Pseudomonadota > Gammaproteobacteria > SZUA-229 > SZUA-229 > JAUVDT01. The sequence continues at coordinate 4,059 of JAUVDT010000008.1, read as the reverse complement.
TAGATCAGAATAAATGCCATTAGCCACAAGAGAGATATTAGTACCGTTAGCGATGCTGGCAACGCCAGGTGTTACATTAATCGAACTAAGCGTAGCAAGGGTAATAGTTACTGATGCAGTATTGGAAATTGTTCCTAAGCTGGCAGTAATTATTGAAGAGCCAACACTGTTTCCTGAGAGCAAACCAATATAGTTAATATCAGATACCGCATTATTATCAGACTGCCATAAAACTTGTTGAGTAATATCTTGAGTTGTTTGATCAGTGTAAAGCCCTGTGGCTTGAAATGATAAAGACGTACCATTTGCAATTGATGTTTGTCCCGGTGTGATGTTTATCGAAATTAATGCAGCAGCAGTAACAGTGATAGATGCTGAGCTTGTCTGTCCATTGATACTCGCAGTAACTGTAGTGCTGCCTGTGTTATTTGAGGTTAACAATCCTGATGAGTCGATTACAGCAATTGCAGTATCGTTAGATTGCCAGCTAACCTGAGATGTTAAATCCTGGCTGCTCGAATTCGAATAAAAACCTGTTGCCTGAAAGTTACTACTTGTTCCATTAGCTATTGAAATATTTCCAGGAGTAACACTTATAGAATTAAGCGTGGCTGCAGTAACTGTAATATCTGTCGTATTATTTATTACACCAATAGTAGCTGTAACAACAACGTTTCCTTCGCCTTGGGCAGTTAAAATTCCTTCAGTATTAATTGTAGCGATTGCAGAATCGCTAGACTGCCAGATAACTTGAGTCGTTACATCTTGAGATGTTAAATCGGAGTAGATACCATTCGCATGTAAAGCTGAGTTTGTACCGTTTGCAATCGAGTTAGAACCTGGATCAATATTTATAGAGGACAGTGTAGCTGCCGTAACGTTTAGTTGCGCAACAGAGCTAATGTTTTCAAATGTGGCGGTAATGGTTGATGCCCCAAGTGTCGTCGCCGTTATTAAACCAGTACTCGAAATATTGGCAATATTATTTTCAAGAGACCAGCTAACCTGGTCGGTAACAATATTTGAAGTGTTATCAGAATAATAAGCAACAGCAACAAGCTGAAACGAAGAAGCGTTAGCAATGTTTATTTGATAAGGAGCAATGCCAATTGAATTTACGGTTGCGCTAGGAGGCGTCGTTGGAGGAGGGGGGCTCGAACCGCCACATGCCATCAAATTTAAGATAACAAAAAAACTTACTAACTTTACATAAACGCCAATAAAATTCATAAAATATCCTACTGCTTCTATTTAAACTTTTATTATTATTATTATTATTATTTTTATACAAATACCTATACATATAGGTGTTTATACTTACAGAGAGTATAGATCATAATATAAGCATATATTGTTTATATCAGGTAGTTTTAGACAAGAGGAAGGTTCATTAAGAAGCTACAGAGAAACTCTGTAAAGTTTATGGACGTTTATTTAATCGAAGGGTTTACGGAACTCTTAAATTCGATCAGTTACTTAAATTTGGCACATTATTTTTCTTGATATTCGAGGTGAAAAATGTCCATAGGTTGTCCGAAAATTGGAATAGTGATCAAACAATAAAGGAGAAGGAGTGAAAAAAATTTGATCAAACTAGATTGAGTATAAATATGGATCGAAGTAGGTTGTATGTTACGGTGCTACCTAAAAAAGATAAAAATGACTTGGTTAATATTAATCCCCTCGTACATGTTAACTAACTTTACCTAAGGAAACTAAAAGGATTTAATTTATGTCGTTTAGAAGAGTAGCTATCCTTGTCGTTTATTTAATCATCATAGTTTCGATAGGACTTTTAGTATTAAAGCAATATGGATTTAATGTAGAAATAATAAAAGAAGATTCTGTCTCAATATTATCAGAAGTAAAGCAGGTAATTGATACGGTTGTAACAGACGTTCGAGATAATAAAAACGAGGCCAATACAGAAACAATAAAAGTCACAGAATCGGGTATTAAATCTCATAATTATTTTGTGGCAGATGGTTATAAAAATAAATTTAGGGTTATGCTGCAAAACGGTGAATACCAAAAGCTTAATCGCAGTCTAGAAAAGTTACAAAACGATGTAAATATAAACATTGTTAATGAAGGTCGTTTGTTTGTTGCTTATTCAAGCTTCGAGATAAAAAATGCAGACTATGAAGCGTTGTTTAATTACTGGGTAATAGCTACACCAGATAACTATCAGCCATATCTGGCTCGCGCGAGTTATTATTATGCCATGTCATGGTTATCCAGAGGCCATAAGTTCATGGCTCGTACATCAGATAAAGCTGTTGATGAAATGTACGACTATTTTAAACTGGCCATGAATGATATTTCTGTTGTTATATCTAAAAATAATAAAATAGTTGTCCCTCACTATCTTTTAATCGGTATGAGTGCAATGGGTAATGGAAATAGAGAGCTTACCAAAGTCATGAGTCAGGCTTTAGCAATCAACCCGCTGAGTTATGAGTTGCGAGTTAGATACCTTAATTTCATTACGCCTCGGTGGGGTGGCTCATTAAAAATGATGTCCTCATTTATCGAGCAAACAGAAAAACACATGCCTAAAAATATTAGGCTAGAAGCATTGTCTGGGTTAGCTCTGTCAGAGGCAGGCGAAATGCAGGCGTTAAAGAAAAACTACAAAAAAGCAGAAGAATATTTCACGACAGCATTATCATTAGGTGAAAATCATGACACTCTCTATGAAAGAGGAATTACTAGAAGTTATTTAAAAAAATATAAAGCTGCAATAAAAGACCTAAGCCGTGCAATTGAAATATATAGTCAAAAATCACGATATTATTATTGGCGTGCTCGCTCATATAATGCTTTAAAAAAATATGATAAAGCCGCTAGTGATATTAAAAAAGCTTACAGTCTTGATCCTTTTGATACTTATGTAAAGAGTCATATTAACTGGATGACAAACCGACTTGTCAATGAAGCTTATAAATTAAATTCCGATCAGAAATTCGAACAAGCCATAAATAAATATTCATTAGCATTAGATTTATCCCCCAATGGTGCTGCTAACTATGACTATCGCTCACGCTCATATATAGGTCTGCATAAAATGGGTAAGGCACTAGATGATATTAAAACAGCTATTCGTCTTGATCCATCTGAAATCAGGTACTATTTAATGGTTGATTATCTATTGGCTAAATCTGAAAAATGGGATGAAATAATTCGTTACTGGGATAAGTTTATTAAATTAAAACCAGGTAATGGTCGTGCATATATGGAAAGAGGTGGTAGTCACTTCCGCAAAGGTGATTTACAGGCGGCTATTAAAAATGCTAAAAAATCATCCGAGCTAGGGTACCTTGAAGGCAAGGAGATGTACAAACGATTGAAGTTACGTATTAAATGAATTTAAAGATAGAGTGCAGACTAAGAAAATATTAATTAAAATCTGATAGTAATTAATTCTAATATTAGAGACTAGGGATATTTGTAACAGTTGTTCACTGATTCCATTGAATTTATGAAAGACATGACAGGATTTATTAAAAATATGTCGCCTGTGCCAGTAGCAGTCAAAGATGTAGCTAGGAATGTAAGAAAAGAATTTGGAATGAAAGTGCCTGCACAAATTTTATAGGATGCAATGAAACTGCATTCAGAAAAAGTCTGGTTAGTTGATGTTCCAGTTTTTTCAAAATAAGCTGATTTTTTACAGGCTCATCCATTAAGGAGCGAACACTATACCGAGAATAATGCGAATAATAATCCAGGAGTCTTAGGTTGAATTACGTTAAAAGTTATGACCTGCTTTTTTCTTACCTCGTTCCTCATTAACCCCCAATAACAAAATTAAGCCACCAATAAAAAATACTAAAGTAATTAATAAACTGGTTCGGTGGTCACCATCGGTAATTTTGTTCAGTATACCGTAACTAACGGGGCCAATAATCGCCGCAAGTTTTACACACAGACCCCACAAACCAAAATATTCTCCATAATGATCAGGTGGACTGAATAAACCCATCAAAGCCCGGCTGGCCGATTGTGATGCCCCCAATGCGATGCCAATTAGGTTTGCTGCTATCCAGAAAAAAACAA
>JAUVDT010000058.1 GCA_030595185.1 Gammaproteobacteria bacterium | reverse complement strand
AATATGGCTGGGCCGGGAGGATTCGAACCTCCGCATGACAGGATCAAAACCTGTTGCCTTACCGCTTGGCGACGGCCCATTAATTACTACTACCAACATCCTCCCTACTTCCAGGAGGATTATTCGGGCTTTCCCTGCCCTCACCCCTATCGGGGTAGCGCAAAAGTCGCGCTATGAAAAATCGTTCCTACGATTTTTTCGAACCTCCGCATGACAGGATCCCAACCGAAATACCGGCTGTTGCCTTACCGCTTGGCGACGGCCCAACAAACTCTGTGTTTAAAGTCCGGAGTAAGGACTAGGTGTTTACTAAACCTTGCACAGCCAGTTGTTTATACAACGGCGATTGGTTTACACCTTTTGCTACAAAACCCCGCCATTTTTCAGGCAACCTTTGTAACAAATCTTTGGCTTCGTGTTGCGAGTCAAACTCTGCAAAAACACAAGCACCTGTACCTGTCATTCTGGCGCTCCGATTATAGCCTGATAACCATGAAATGGCTTCCGCTATTTCGGGATAATGTTTGCAAGCTATTGGTTCGCATACATTAGTTAGCTGTACCCCAGAAAGGTCGCATATTCTGATGGCTGAGCAGTCTCTTGTCAATCCACTATTGGTAAATATTTTGGCTGTTGAGACATTTATTTGTGGATGTATCACCAAAAACCATTTTTCGGGCATATCAATGGCTAAAATTTGTTCACCAACCCCTTCTACAAAGGCTGTTACTCCATGAACGAAGATGGGCACATCGGCACCTAAAGTCAGACCTAAGTCAGCTAATTGCTGTATATCCAACCCCGTTTTCCATAACTGGTTTAATACCACCAATACGGTCGCGGCATCTGAACTGCCGCCACCTAGTCCACCACCCATTGGCAATACTTTTTTAATTTGGATGTTTACACCCAATGCGGTGCCTGTTGTTTGCTGCAATAACTTAGCTGCACGCACAATTAAGTCGTCCGCCTCAGCCACGCCCGGGATATCGGTTAGCCTTGAGATTTTTCCATCATCGGTGATATCAAACGATAATTCATCGCCGTATTCCAGCATTTGAAACACAGACTGCAACAGGTGATAGCCATCATCACGTCGACCAGTGATATGCAAAAACAGGTTAAGTTTGGCCGGAGCTGGCCAGAAAATAGCAGGTGCAGACATCGGCGTTATATTACCCAACGCAGTAATATGATTCGTATATCTACTTTATTGTCTGCTAAATCATCATTAAGACGCGACAAAAACAGTTTTGACGGTAATACAGTGCCTTTAATATTTCGGTATTTCAAAATTTTGACTTGCCAGCCATTTTGCTGAAACGCTTGTAAACGGTTTTCGTCATTAAAGCTGGCTTGCCATACGGGTGAGTCACGATACGGCACGCCTTTTACCCACGATTTTAATTCGGTAAACGGCAAGCTCACGCCAAAGGCATGCTCGGTGACAACTTCTGGTGAATCGACATCGATGCGCTGGCCTTGATCGGTTAATACTTGATAGCCATTTTCATCGCTGCCTCTGAACTCTGTCGATGCCTGAGAAAAAGGCGCGACTAAGCGCAGCTTTAAGTCTTCATTATTTTGTTGCCAGAATAAGTCAGCCGTATAAACCTCGCCCTCTGAGCGAATTGAAATTTTTCCGCGAATATCCCACTGGTTCAATGACTCTAACTGGTCACGAACTTGTTTCCACGATTCAATGTTTTTTGCTTTTGATAGGTATGATGAGTTTGAGCATGCCGCTAACGTTAATAACGCTAAACACAGCCCAAACAGGCCCGCTTTTTTTATCACTATTTAAATCGCTTTATTGTCTCTATTAATATTTTATTTTTTTTCTGGTCTTCTGGTACACCCTGCCATACTTTTTTAGCATCGTCTTTACGACCGGATTTCCACAAGACTTCGCCTAAATGCGCTGCAATTTCAGGGTCATTATTGCTATCAAACGCTTGTTGTAACCATTTCAATGCTTCTTCAAGATTCCCCAGCCTAAAATACACCCAACCTAAACTGTCTTTAATGGCGGCATCTTTAGAGTTTAATTTAAAGGCTTTTAATATGTACCCTAAGGCTTCTTCAAAACGGTCGGTACGATCTGCTAACGTGTAACCCAATGCATTTAATGCCTGTATGTTTTCAGGTTCATGTTTTAATAATTCTTTAAAGCCGGCCACTGCGTTCTCAATCATATTCAGTGATTCGGCCGTTAATGCATGTGCGTACAAAAGATCGACATTCGTTGGCAGCTCATCTAAGGCACTACTATATATAGCCATTGCACCTTTACTATCTCCACTGTTTTGTAAGATTCGACCATGCAATAAATAAGCTTTGGCTTTTTTATTTCGATCCTCTTCTTTTAAGGTTATCGTTTGTAATACATCCGTTGCTTTTTTGGTTTTACCTAAATGCGCATACAGGTTAGCGATACGCAATTGTGCATCGAAATATAAACGACCACGTTCCACTTGTTGGTACATGGACAGTGCTTCATCAAAGTTTTTATCTATTTCTTCTACCCGACCAAGATAATATAAAGCTTCATTTTCAGTGCTTTTGTTATTTCTTAATCTTTTAAAAACAATAGCAGCTCTTTTGGTGTCTTTTTTATCCAGCAACAAAATACCAAGACTAATAATGGTTTCTCTGTCATCGGGTTTAACTTTAAACAAAATCTCGAACTGTTCACTCGCTTCTTTTAATTTATTTTGGCGAATTAACATACCCGCGTATTGTTTACGCAATATAAAGTCATCTGGCTGTTTTTTCACGGCCAGCATCATTGCTGATAACGCTTCTTCCTTCTTACCACTTAACGCAAGCAAACGGCCCTTTAACACATAGGCTTTTGCATTAGCAGGTTCCAGTTCAATCACTCGGCTAATCGCAGCCAATGCCACATCATATTGGCTCGATTGCATGGCATAACGCGACAACCAAAGGTAAACGTGAGAGTTTTCAGGGTAATGTTTCGACAGCGCCTTAAAGACCAGGACAGCATCTGTGGTTTCGGCTTCGTTCTGTAGCAATTTGGCAATTGCAGCAAACGCCTGTTTATCCGTCACTTTATTTTTTGATTTAATCGAGTTGATCAGGTCGATAATTTGTTCACTGGCTCGTTCAACTTGATTACCGCGTAAAAGCGCAATAATCATAATTTTCATGGCCTGTTGATCGTTTGGTGCCAGCTCTAACCAGCGTCGAGAAGCCTGCAACGCCACTGCATTTTCTTTTGAATAGATGGCGATTCGAGCTGCACGCGCGGCAATACGAGGGTCATCATTAATTTCTGCGGCAGGCAGGTAGTATTTTAATGCCGTCTTCATATCACCTTGATGGCCGGAGATTTCTCCCGCCAATAGGTAATATAGGGTTTGTGGGTCAAATTCAGCCGCAATTGCTTCTTTTTTAGCTTCTGGTTCAGCAGTCACAGGCTTTTCTTTTAATCCGCTACATCCAGATAACAGCATTAGCAGGACAGCAGCCACGCTACCGGTGTATAATCGGCGGTTGGTATGGTGTTTAATGTGATTATTCATTTGTCTATACATAATATTGGAATATAACCTATTTTGCCCACGATGTTGCCAACTCTTTTGTTTAATCAGGCTACAAATTTCGCCTTAACTTATTCTCTGACCCTTTCTCAGGTCTTGGTCAGCAGCTTGCGTGCGTCTATTCTATGTCGTTGATTACGATAGGAATTAACCATAAAACAGCACCTGTTGATATTCGCGAACAGGTCGCGTTTACACCTGAACGCCTGCCAGAAGCGCTTAAACAATTAACTGCTCTACCAGGCGTTAATGAAGCCGCAATACTGTCAACTTGTAATCGCACAGAAATCTACTGTTCCTTAGATAATAGTACCGCTAGCAATAAAGACCAGATAATTGTCAACTGGTTCAGCCAGTTTCATAATATTTCGTTAGAAAAGTTAACGGAATACATCTACGAACACGACCACCCTGAGACTATTCGCCACGCTTTTAGAGTCGCCAGCGGGTTAGATTCAATGGTATTGGGCGAGCCACAAATACTTGGCCAGATGAAGCAATCATACGCCGAAGCCAATCAACACGGTTCACTGGCTTTATTACTGGGTCGATTATTCCAGCACTCTTTTTCTGTAGCCAAACAAGTTCGTACTGACACAGCTATTGGCTCAAGTGCGGTTTCAGTTGCGTTTGCTTCTGTTGCACTGGCTAAACAAATTTTTGGTGATTTAAAACCCTATACCGCGTTAATGATTGGTGCCGGTGAAACCATTGAACTGGCTGCACGCCATTTACACAGCAGCGGTGTTGGCCACATTATTGTTGCTAACCGCACAGTTGAACGCGCGGAAACTTTAGCAAAACAATTTGATGCCGAGGCCATTACCTTACGTGATATGCCCGAGCATTTAGAACGTGCCGATATTGTTATATCATCAACTGCCAGTTCTTTGCCTATTTTAGGTAAAGGTGCAGTTGAACGTGCGCTAAAAAAACGCAAACACAAACCTATTTTTATGGTCGACATTGCGGTGCCTCGTGATATCGAACCTGAAGTTGATGAGTTGGATGACGTCTACCTTTATACTGTTGATCACTTGCAAGATATCATCACTGAAAACTTAAAATCACGCCAGGAAGCCGCCGAGCAAGCAGAAGAAATTATTGAAGCGAAGGTTACTGAATTTTTAGACTGGCAAAAAACACTGCACGCTGTAGATAGCATTCGTGACATTCGCCAACAGACTGAAGCGTTAACAGAAGAAGTATTAGAAAAAGTATTAAAACAAATTCAACAAGGTCAAAGTGCTGAAGATGCCGTAAAGTTTATGGCGCGCACTTTAACTAATAAATTTTTACACCAGCCCTCCTCGCAATTACGCGAAGCAGGAAAACGCGGCCATAAAGATGTGATTGAAGCCGCAAGAACTTTGTTTTTAAATAAAAATAAACCTTAACCTTTTAGAGAAACCGCTGTGTTAAAAGATTCGATATTAAGAAAACTGGAAACTCTGGTCGAGCGCCACGAAGAAGTCGGCATGATGATGACGCAGCCGGAAATTATTGGCGACCAAAACCAGTTCCGTGACTTGTCTGTTGAATATGCACACCTTGAGCCAATAGTTGTCAGCTTTAAAGACTATCAACAATCCATTGAGAACCTTGATAGCGCAAAAGAAATGATGAAAGACAGCGACCCTGACATGCGTGAGATGGGCGTTGAAGAAATGAAAGAATCGGATCAGCAAATTGAAAGTTTATCTCTCACCTTGCAAAAACTTTTGTTACCTAAAGACCCGCATGACAACAGCAATATCTTTTTAGAAATCCGTGCAGGAGCCGGTGGTGATGAAGCCGCTATTTTTGCCGGTAACTTATTCCGCATGTATTCACGTTATGCTGAGATTAATCGCTGGCAGGTAGAAGTACTGAGTGAAAACTTAGGTGAGCACGGCGGTTACCGTGAAGTTATTGCTCGCATCGTTGGTCTGGGTGCTTATTCAAAACTAAAATTTGAATCGGGTGCGCATCGTGTTCAACGTGTACCAGAAACTGAATCTCAAGGCCGCGTTCACACATCTGCTGCAACCGTTGTTGTTATGCCTGAGCCTGATGAAGTAGAAAAGGTTGATGTGATCAATCCTTCTGAATTACGCGTTGATACGTATCGTGCATCTGGCGCGGGTGGTCAGCACGTTAATAAAACCGACTCTGCAGTGCGTTTAACTCACTTACCAACGGGGATTGTGGTTGAGTGTCAGGACGAACGTTCACAACACAAAAACAAAGCACGCGCGATGTCGTTGTTAATGGCACGAATCAATAACATCGAAATTGAAAAGCAAGAACAAGAACAGGCCTCTGCTCGTAAATCACTTGTTGGTACTGGTGATCGTTCGGATCGTATTCGTACGTATAACTACCCGCAAGGTCGTGTGACTGAACACCGAATTAATTTAACCTTGTATAAATTAGATGAAGTTATGCAAGGTCATATTGAGCAAGTACTCGATCCATTGATTAATGAATACCAGGCTGAACAGCTGGCATCATTATCTGAAACTCAATAATCGCAGACACGACTGTTAGCGATGGCTGATTGTATCGAAAAAGTTCTGAAACAGGCTGAACAGCAACTGCAAGCCGTTTCGGATTTAGATACTGGTTTTGATACTGCTCGATTAGATGTCGAAGTTTTATTAGCCACCGTACTCAAAAAGAATCGCAGTTACTTTCGAGCATTTCCTGAAGTCATTTTATCCGATGATGAAAACGAACATTTTCAATCATTATTAAATAAAAGAAAAAACGGCCATCCGATTGCCCACATTACCGGTCAACGAGAATTCTGGTCTCTCGATTTAGACGTTAATGAACATACATTAATACCCCGCCCCGACACTGAAACACTTGTTGAATTTGTACTGGAAAACTTTCCACAAGAAAAACTCAATGTGGCTGACTTAGGCACAGGCAGCGGCGCGATTGCATTGGCATTAGCCAGTGAAAAGCCTCAGTGGAATATTCTCGCCACCGACCAATCAGAACAGGCATTAACCATTGCGACAAATAATGCTCGGAAAAACGGTTTGAGTAATGTCACTTTAAAACAGGGAAGCTGGTTTGGGCCACTAGAACAATCTCGCTTTGATATTATTATCAGCAACCCGCCTTATATTCCACAGCAAGACAAACACCTACAACAAGGTGACGTACGCTTTGAGCCAATAACGGCACTTGCGTCAGGTGAAGATGGACTGGATGATATTCGCTACCTAATCGCCCATGCAAAAGAGCATCTGCTACCCCAGGGCTGGCTCATTCTTGAACATGGTTACGACCAGAAACAGGCTATTTTTGATCTTTTTAAACTAGCGGGCTTCGTAAATATTAGCCAAAAAGATGACTATGGAAATAACCCCCGCCTATCCGCTGGGCAATTCTGTAAATAACAACCAAGGAATATAAGAATTTTATAAATTTATAATATATTTAAGCTGCTTGCCATCGGATAATAACAGGCATATCGTATTGTTATGCCAATAGATAACGACACACTTAAACATCGGTTAATCCACTTTTCTGATATGCATCCTGACCCTGATCAGGCTGCCAGCAGCATGCTGCTTTTAAGTGACGTAAAAGGCGTAATTAAGCTTCATCACATCAGTCAAGTTTGTTTAAGCATTGAATACGATATTCAATTTCTAAACTTAATGGTATTAGAAGAAGCATTGGCTGATGTTGGCTATCACCTGGACAACACCCTAATGCACAAACTCAAACGTGCTTTGTTTTATTACAGTGAAGAAACCCAGCAAGCTAACCTTGGCTACACACAATGCTGTAAAGATTTCACCAAACGTATCTTCATTAATGAATACAGCCACCACGAACATGGCTGCCGTGACGACCGACCTGAACACTGGCGCGAATACTTGTAACCTATTTCAATTAGTTTCTCGAACCTTCAATACTTCCAATATTTTCACCTAAGACAGCATAAAACTTACTGTAACCTTGAATTGAATAATCGGCTTCAATATTTGCAACAAGTCTAATTCTATAATACGACAAGAAACCAATCATTTGATTAATATTAAACTTAAAAACAATATTATTCACACTCTCTAAATTATAAAAAATATCTCTAACTGTGTACTCTGGACACCCCGTACAAATAACATTTTCAATAGCGCCATCAGGCAATAAAGTAAAACTCACGCTTCCCGTTTCTGCTGTATAAGGTATAAAAGAAGAGGTGAAATTTTCATTCACATATTGCAATGTATAATCTCCGGCAAAATACTCATGCAATGCACCGTATAAATATACTCTAGCCACTTCCTGATCAAATAAAACCCTACCGTTTAATAATGTAATTAAATCGGCCTGCCCTGAAAAAGCCTGCTCTTCCAGGCTAAAATCAATATCACCTGAGGCAACGCTGAGTTCACATGCTAATTGGATACCGTTATCATTAAACTCATCACTGTCTAACGTCATCAGTAATCTCATGATATTTAATTTTTTATTTTCTCTTTCTGTCGCAGTTGCTTGAGGATCAATAACAAAATCAAGAAGACTTATCTTTGAACTAACATTTACTTGAGATAGTGGGATATAACCGATTGAAAAATTTATTAATGAATCATCATAACCAAAGCCTGACGTTTCACTTGTAACGGAATAATTATTAGCCGATGAATAGTTTAAACCTGAAATAACAAAAGGCACGATATCGCCATGTGTACTCCCTGTTTCTACAGGTGCCGCCAAACAGGCGTCATAAAAATAATGAAGAACACTGCTCACCTCTGAATACGCTGAATTATCAGACCCTTTGTAGGATGCGATACGATAAAAAACAGCCTGCTCGTGAATGGAATTTAAATCAAAATACTCTTCCTGATTAGCTGCTACTCTAGCAACTTCTTCAAATAACACATTATCGCTACTTTTTTCAATGATAAAGCCATCTTCATTATGTGACTTATCTATCCACCTCAATCGTACTGATTCAGTTGAAAAAGCTTTCGTGACAACTTGAATAGGCGAATTCAAAACTAAAAGAGAGCTATTGTCAGAATTGCTACCATCACAAGCAATCAAACTATAACCAATAAGAAAAACCAAACAACTCTTCAACTGCCACACGTTATAAATTCCCTTTATTTTTAGTTATTTATATTTTTAACACGAACGTCATGCCGGCATCAAGTAATAAGCTAACTCACTTTTTTGTAAATCTAGCATTAACATTAATCTAACCTGTTATAATTAATCCATGAATGACGATCAACTCTTACGCTATGCCCGACAAATTTTAATGCCACAGTTTGGTATTGAAGGTCAGGAAAAACTATTAGAATCTCATATTGCTATTATCGGTTTAGGCGGGCTTGGCTCTCCTGCGGCAATGTATTTGGCTGCAGCCGGTGTGGGTGAGCTAACACTTGTTGATGGCGACGAGCTCGATTTAACTAACCTGCAAAGACAGATTGCCCATCAAGAACATAACATTGGCATCAACAAGACGATATCCGCTAAAGAAACTTTGTACACGCTTAATCCTGAGCCGGTTATTAACTGCGTGAGCAATCAGCTTCATGATGAGCAATTGGAAGCGTTGATTAAAAAGGTAGATTTAGTGATTGATGCTACCGATAATTTTGATAGTCGTTTCGAGATCAATCAAATCTGCTTTAAACACAAAAAACCCTTAGTATCCGGCGCTGCTATTCGTCTGGAAGGCCAGTTAAGCGTGTATGACTTTAGAAATGAAGACAGCCCATGTTATCGCTGCCTTTACCATGAAGTAGATGCACAAACAGAAACCTGTAGCGAGAACGGTATTTTAGGCCCTGTAGTTGGCACCATTGGCTGCCTGCAAGCATTAGAAGCTATTAAGGTTATTACCGGTATAGGAGACTCATTACAGGGACAACTGATGATTTTTGACGCCTTCAGCATGGACTGGAGAAAAATGAAATTACGCAAAGACCCTGCCTGCCCCGTCTGCGGTACCCATTCTTAATATTACAAGATAAAGATATGTCTACAATACAATTACCTCGTCAAATAGTTAACAAAATACTGGCTCACGCTCAAAGTAGATCGGAGAGAGAAGTATGCGGTTTAATCAGCCACGATAAGAACAATAAAATGAAACTGTTTGCTATTACAAACACAGCAACAGACTCTTCTCATTTTTTTGAGATGGATCCTGGCGAAACAATCCAGACAATGAAAACAATGAGGGATGAGCAAACTGAACTTTTTGCCATTTATCACTCTCATCCATCGACTCCCGCTACACCCTCTAAAACAGACATTGAAAAAGCCGGATACCCTGACGCACTTTATTTGATTATTTCATTAAATACTAAAGGAGTTTTAGAACTAAAAGGCTATAAAATTCAACAGGATAGCGTCATACCCGTTGACCTCGCACTTTAATTGTCGATAAACTTTACATAAAGTTTGTTTTTGTAGGACTTTTCCTCATCGAGCTGTCGAAAATCCTTACAAAACTATCAGTTTCTCTTACTCCATTCTTACTCCAAGTTGCCATATAATATCCAGCATAAAGTGATTAAAACTTATTAATCACAGATAAACGGATAAAGAGATTTTTGCTACTCTCCTCAGAACTATAAAATTTATTAGTGCTGCTACTAATACAGAGAATTATACGGTTAAGAAAATGGACGAACTATACGAACTTTTTGATGAAATTATAATTTTTGAAGAAGAGATCAGAGATGATAATCGTGAAACCCGCACTTACCCAGATAGAATAAAAGCTCGACGAGTTTTTCATGATTATTTGGAATGGCGTTTCAATAAAATCAAACCTAAATTGGCTGACTCTAGCCTGTGGATTAAAGAAGTTGAGCAGCGAGCTGCTTAAATGCGCTTAAGTTTTTAAGCGATGTTTAAGTTAGAAGTTTTAAACTCAAGGTATAGATATAAACAAAGGATTTGTAATGCAAAGCGGCGTAGAAAAGAAGTATATAATTTTATTTGCCATCCTCATTGCTATCACAGGCTTCACGTTTGAATCTCAAACGGGCAATATTGCAAACGTTCAACAAGCCCCTGGTCAATCTTCCGGCCAAACCTCTAGCCACATTCCTACACAATATATTTACCAAGAGCCAAGAGCAATGACGGTTAGCCGCCCTTAACTACTTAAGAGCGATCACTGAAGTGTCGAAGGCCCCTTCGGTGCTACATCGCTAGCAAACAATTGTTCCACATCTACGCTGTCATACTCGTAATGCGCATTACAAAATTCACAATCAACAGCTACTTTGCCTTCTTCTTTTACCGTTTCAGTGACTTCGTTATAACCTAATGACAATAACATTGCGTCGATACGTTCGCGTGAGCAGCCACAACGAAAACTAAACACTTCTGAATCAAATAAACGCACGTCTTCTTCGTGATATAAACGGTGCAATATTTCCTGCGTAGAAAGCTTTAATAATTCTTCATTTTTTATAGTCGATGCAAGGTGCTCGTGGTGTTCCCAGTCTGGTGTATTACTGTCATCACCAGGAAGTTCCTGCAATAAAAACCCTGCACACGCATTATCATCCGATGCTAACCACAAGCGCGTTGGTAACTGCTCTGATTGTTGAAAATATATTTCAATACCATTAGCAATTGCATCGCCTTTTAATTCAACAATGCCCTGATACGGCTCACCTTTTTCTGGTTCAATCGTAATCACCATGGTTGCATTACCAAACATTTCTTTTAAGGTGCCTTGTGGAACGTCTGATTGCCAACGCGCAATTCCACGTACAGTATTATCTGATGTCGCTTGCACAACCAATAAATGCAATGGCCCATCACCACGTATTTGCAGAATGATTTTACCTTTATATTTAATGGTGGCAGATAATAAAGCAACGGCCGCTAACGCATCACCTAATTGTTTTTTTACAACAGAAGGATAGTCATTACGTTCAAGAATTTTTTTCCAGCTTGCGTCTAAGTGAACCATTTCACCTCTGACACGAGAGTTTTCAATAATAAAACGGTGTAACGAATCGCGATCGCGCATGTTTATTTAGCCTTTGAAAAACTGACAATATGACGTATTTATTTGCAGAGTAATTACGGAAAGTTAAGTCGTCATCCTCGAAATCTTTTATCGAGGATCCAGTTCATTCAACATATTAATAACTCTGGATTCCCGCTAAGAGCACGCGGGAATGACGAACCTAAATCTTAGCACTACTAACTTTAGTACCGCTTTATTATTTATTGCAATTAAGAACTAAGCTTCTTCTTCAATAGTTGATTCACTTGACCTGGGTTCGCCTTGCCTTTTGACGCTTTCATAATCTGACCAACAAAGAAGCCCATCAACTGTTCTTTACCTGCACGGTATTCTTCAGCTTGCCCTGGGTTGTTAGCAATTACTTCATCAACCAACGCTTCAATAGCGCCTGTATCGGTAATTTGTTTGAGACCTTTTTTGTCAATAACCGCATCGGCATCACCATCACCCGCCCACATTGCTTCAAATACTTCTTTCGCAATTTTTCCGGAAATTGTATTGTCTTCGATACGCTTGATCATGCCAGCTAACATTTCTGCAGACACTGGACAGTCTTTTATCTCGAGGTCGTTTTTATTTAATGATGCGTTAACTTCACCCATCATCCAGTTAGCGGCTAACTTAGCAGCACCAGAAAGTTTCGCTACTTTTTCAAAGTAATCGGCACCTTCGCGGCTCATGGTTAATACACCGGCATCAACAGAAGATAATTTATACTCTTCCATAAAACGATCTCGTTTTACATCTGGTAATTCTGGCAAGGTTGCTTTGATAGCATCTAAATACGCATCATCCAAAACGACTGGTAATAAATCAGGATCAGGGAAGTAACGATAGTCATTCGCTTCTTCTTTTGAACGCATTGAACGCGTTTCATTTTTATCCGCATCGTATAAACGCGTTTCCTGAGCAACTTTTCCACCGTCTTCGATTAAATCAATTTGACGTTCAACTTCAATATTAATGGCTTTTTCTACGAACTTGAAAGAGTTAATGTTTTTTATCTCAGCACGCGTGCCATATTCTTCCTGACCTTTAGGACGAACAGAAACGTTAGCATCACAACGAAATGAACCTTCGGCCATATTGCCGTCACAGATTCCAATGTATTGAACCAGTGAATGAATTTTTCTCATGTACGCCACAGCCTCTTCTGCTGAACGCATGTCTGGCTCTGAAACTATTTCTAACAACGGTGTACCGGCACGGTTTAAATCGATTCCCGTCATGCCCTGATAATCTTCGTGTAAAGATTTACCGGCATCTTCTTCAAGATGAGCACGTGTAATACCAATGATTTTTTTCGTGCCGTCTTTTAATTCAATTTCAAGTTTACCTTCTTCAACAATGGGCAATTCCATTTGACTGATTTGGTAACCTTTCGGTAAATCCGGATAAAAATAATTTTTACGCGCAAAGACTGAATGCTTTGATACGTTTGCACCAATGGCTAAACCAAATTTCGCTGCCATTCGTACCGCTTCCGTATTTAAAACAGGCAACACACCCGGCAAACCTAAATCAACCGCACACGCTTGTGTATTAGGTTCTGCTCCATAGGCAATTGAAGCACCCGAAAATATTTTGCTGTTGGTCATCAACTGGGCATGGATTTCCAAACCGATTACGACTTCCCACTGCATAGCTATTCCACTCTTTTAATTTGTTTATTTAAATTCGCTGCTTAATTTTATATATTTTTTTAATAAAAAATTAATCTTCAAACCCAGACGGACACTGATCGTGCCATTGCGTTTCTTGTTGATAGGCGTGAGCCACATTCAACAAACGCGATTCTTCAAAGTAATTACCAATCACTTGTAATCCCACTGGCATGTCGTGTGCAAAACCCGCTGGTATCGACATACCCGGCAAGCCAGCTAAGTTAACAGCAATGGTGTAAATATCCGACAAGTACATTGAAACAGGGTCGTCCGTTTTTTCACCGGCATTAAAAGCAACATTCGGTGAAGTCGGGCCCATAATGACATCACACACTTCAAATGCTTTTTTGAAATCATCGCTGATTAAACGACGTAGCTTTTGTGCTTTGATGTAGTACGCATCGTAATAACCGGCTGATAAAGCATAGGCACCAATCAAAATACGACGTTTAACTTCTTCACCAAAACCTTCACCACGCGAACGTTTATACAAGTCTTCTAAATCTTTCGGGTTTTCACAACGATGACCAAAACGCACACCGTCCATACGCGACAGATTTGATGAACACTCTGCTGGTGCAACCACGTAATAAACCGGCACAGACAAACCACTGTTTGGTAGTGAGATATCAACAATCTCCGCACCCATTTCTTTGTACTGTGCAATGGCAGCGTCAATGGTTTTGGCCACTTCAGGGTCGAGACCTTCGCCAAAGAATTCTTTTGGTAAACCGATTCTCAAACCTTTTATTGATTGATTTAAATCGGCTGTGTAATCCGGCACATCTTTTTCAATAGAGGTTGAATCTTTTTCATCAAAACCGGCCATTGCATTCATTAGCAATGCACAGTCTTCTGCTGTTCTTGCCATTGGACCGGCTTGATCCAGACTCGATGCAAACGCGATCATACCGAAACGCGACACACGGCCGTAAGTTGGCTTTAATCCCGTTAGGTTACAAAGTGAAGCCGGTTGGCGAATTGAACCACCTGTATCGGTACCTGTCGCCGCTGGCGTTAAACGTGCTGCGACTGCTGCCGCCGAACCGCCAGATGAACCACCGGGTACTTTTTTCAAATCCCAGGGGTTTTTAACTGCGCCATAAAAACTGGTTTCGTTAGATGAACCCATCGCGAATTCATCCATATTGGTTTTACCCAACATAACTGCGCCGGCTTCTTTTAACTTAGTGACAACCGTTGCATCGTATGGCGAAATAAAGTTATCCAGCATTTTTGAACCACAGCTACTTTTCACGCCTTCGGTACAGAAGATATCTTTTTGCGCGAAGGGCACACCGGTTAATGGTTCCGCATTACCAGCAGCGATGCGTTCATCAGCTGCTTTTGCTTGTGCTAATGCCTGCTCATTAGTAACGGTGATAAAACTATTGAGTTCACCGTCTTTGGCTTTGATGCGGTCAAGAAAGTATTGTGTCAGTTCAACACTGCTCACTT
>JAUVDT010000023.1 GCA_030595185.1 Gammaproteobacteria bacterium | reverse complement strand
GATGAGATCTTAAGCCTTATTGTCGTTGTTACGGCTGAGATGCTTAATTCCAGCATATGCTCGATCATGCTTTTGGATAAAAAAGGAAGGGAGCTGGTGATCAAGGCTACGCAAAGCCTGAGCAAAGAATACCGGTTTAAGCCTAACCTCAAGGTCAACGACAGTCTAAGCGGGGAGGTTCTTAAGACCAAAGTGCCGGCGATGGTTTACGATGTGCGTAAAGAAAGAAAATACAGATTTCGCGAATTGGCCGTTAAAGAAAATCTTACATCCATGCTCTGCGTCCCGATGGTTGTGAAAGACCAAGCTGTTGGCCTGATCAATGTGTATACCAAAGAACCGCACGCGTTTACCGAAGAAGAGACGAGCGTCTTGCAGATGGTTGCTAATCAGGCGGCTGTAACGATTGAAAATACAAAACTTATTGAGGAAGCGCTTAAGGCCAAAGAGGCTTTGGAATCCAGGAAATTGGTCGACCGGGCTAAACGCGCCCTGATGCGTTCGAGCGGTCTGGATGACGACACGGCTTATAATCTGATTCATAGAAAAAGTATGGATTCCCGACGCTCTATGAGCGAGGTAGCTGAATCCATCCTGTTGGTGTGCGAGCTTCAGAAAAAAGGAAAGCGATAAATAACGCTTTGTATCAAATAATTTAGAAGCAATGTTTTCGGCCGCAGCGAAGTGGCTGGAGGCAGGACGGAGGGGTCCTCTTATAGGCAGCGTTGTCTAGGTAAGAGGATTTTTTATTTTCCGGGTCGCTGTCAGGTTCGGGAAATAATAGAACATCGATGTTCGAACCAGTCAAAGCAGACAACAAAAATTACTAAGTCGGAACCGTAACTTGAACAATGGAAAGGAACATCATGAACAAAGCAATCTCAAGACTGGGTTTGGGTATCATAGTTTTTCTAGGGGTCTCAACTCTAGCTTTACGAGCGGAGGCTGAAACACTTTTAGGTGATTATTTAACTGACAAAGGTATCGAAATGGAAGTTTCCGCAACAATCGACTACTACGACAAATACGTATGGAGAGGGTTCTTGCTGGATGACGACCATGTTCTTCAGCCCGGAATCACACTTTCAGCCGCTGGTTTTGAGGGTGGATTCTGGGGAAGCTGGGATCTTCAGTCCGAGGATGCTTTATTGAATACGACTTGCCGTGCCTTCGAAGCAACGAGCAACAACGTCGTCGGCTAAACCAACGGCTTCAAAAATTTGTGCTGATTTGTAAGATTGCAGCGTTGAAATACCCATCTTCGCAAAGACTTTAAACATGCCTTTACCAACAGACTTACGATAACCTTCAACAATTTTCTCATCTGTGTCGTGCGAATCGCTTTCTAATAAACCTTTACGCTGTGCATCCCATAGTGCTTCGAAAGCAAGGTACGGGTTGATTGCATCGATACCGTAACCGGTTAATAAGCAATGATGATGAACTTCGCGTGCTTCACCCGATTCTAAAATCAAACCAATACGAGTACGTAAATGTTTATTCACTAAGTGACTGTGAACTGCGCCGGTTGCAAGTAGTGCACTTACTGGTACACGGTCAGTACTCATATTACGATCAGACATAATGATTAAACTATGACCGTCGGTAATCGCCTGTTCTGCTTCAGCGCAAATGCGGTCAATGGCTTTTGCTAAACCTGCAGAACCTTCTGACTTGTCATAAGTCATGTCGATTGTTTGTGTTGTCCAGCCACGGAAGTCGATGTGTTTGAGTGCTGCCAATTCTTCGTTAGTTAAAATTGGGTGCGGCACTAATAAACGGTGTGCGTGTTCAGCAGTCGACTCAAGAATATTTTTCTCAGGGCCGATGTAACACTGCAATGACATAACAACTTCTTCACGAATCGAGTCAATCGCCGGGTTAGTTACCTGTGCGAATAACTGCTTGAAGTAATCGTAAATCATACGAGATTTGTCAGACATGCAAGCTAGTGCCGCATCGTTACCCATTGAACCAACAGGATCACGGCCTTCTTTAACTAATGGCATCAACATAAATTGCATAGTTTCAGAGGTGTAACCAAATGCGCGCATGCGTGGTAATAAATCTTCCTGATTAAAGCCGTGTGATTCTTTAGCTGGCTCTAATTGAGACAATGAAATACGCTGATCAGTTAACCACTGGTGGTATGGCTGCTTCATTGCAAATTCGTGTTTTAGTTCTTCGTCAGAAACCATGCGGCCTTTATCAAAATCGATAAGGAACATTTTTCCTGGTTGTAAGCGACCTTTAAGTTTTACGTTATCAGGTTCAATCGGTAATACACCCACTTCAGATGCCATGATTACGCGGTCATCGTGTGTCAGGTAATAACGACTTGGGCGCAGACCGTTACGATCCAAAGTAGCACCGATGTAACGACCATCTGTAAATACGATTGAAGCCGGGCCATCCCAAGGTTCCATCAATGCAGACTGGTACTCGTAGAATGCGCGTTTTTCTTCCGACATGCTGGTATCGTTCTGCCAAGCTTCTGGCACCATCATCATCACAGCTTCTTGCAGGCTACGACCACCCATTAATAAGAATTCTAAAACGTTATCAAAACTACCTGAGTCTGATACTTCTGGCTCAATAACAGGCAAAATACGTTTGATATCATCACCGAATAATTCACTTTCAGCCATACCTTCACGGGCTGTCATCCAGTTTGCATTACCCAGACGGGTATTGATTTCACCATTGTGGCTCATAAAACGCTTAGGCTGCGCACGATCCCATGAAGGGAATGTGTTAGTCGAGAAACGTGAGTGAACCATCGCCAGGTGAGACATGTAGTCTTCAGCATTCAAATCCGTGTAGAACGGCATCATTTGATCTGGGTTCAGCATGCCTTTGTAAACGATTACTTTGGTCGACAATGAGCAGAAGTAGAACATATCAGCTTGTTTGATATTTTTATCGGCACGGATAGTGTGTGCGGCATCTTTACGAAGGATATACAGCTGACGTTCAAAATCATCGCTTTCTATACCGTCTGCAGCAGCAACAAATAATTGCTCCATATGAGGCATAGCTGCGCGAGCCATAGAACCAATGTCGGCTTTGATCGGGTCAACAGGTAGTTCACGCCAACCGATTAACTTCTGGCCAGACTTTTCAATCAGTTCATTAACGAATTTTTTACAATTAGCGCGTTCTCGTTCATCAACAGGCAAAAACACGTTACCGGCTGCGTACTGACCTTTTTCAGGTAATTCAACATCAAAAGCTTCTTTAGCAACACGAGTTAAAAAAGCATAAGGCAGGCCAGTCATGATACCTGCACCGTCACCGGTGTTAGTTTCACAACCACAAGCACCACGATGCTCCATACGACGCAGGATATGATCTGCATCTAATACGATTTGATGGCTAGGCTCGCCTTTAATGTGGGCAACAAAACCTACGCCGCAGTTTTCAGTTTCATTAGCAGGGTCATATAAACCGTGCTTTTTAGGTAAACGATGTTGATTAAAAACTGTGTTTTTTTCGCTCATAACTGCCTCTGAATACCCGAGATTAACGCCTCGGATACCTTAAAAATTCTTAATTTAGACTGCTTTGCCGGTGACTTGGTAGCTGATAGCTAGCCCCAATCCGGTGATTTAGCCCCAGTTTAGGGGGCAGGACATTTTACAGGAAGAATAGGCTAAAAAAAAGGAGAGAAAGTCGATATTGAAAGACTTTTAAAAAATGTGTACTTATCGGCAATTAGAAGATTTTGACTACTTTTTATATTGTTTTATGTCATTTTTGACAGATTTTAAATCTTTAGGCCAAGGATTATTCTGCTGAATATATTTTGGTAGGTACGGTATAACGGCTTTTGCCTGTTCTTTGCTCTTATATTGGCCATAAAGAATGACATGCCAGTCTTTTTTACCTAGTCGTTTACGGAAGTAAGCGACTTTATCGCCTAATTTATGCTGATGCATGTAATTGAGCAATGTTTCCGCTTCGTGACCAGCAAGAATTTGTAGGCTCCAGTTGCTCGACGGTTGTTTTAGTAACCAATCGGATGAGCGTGCTTTTGCCTTAATAAAGGCCTGGTCTATTTTGTCGACTTTAGTGATAACCGGTTTAATGACAGTTTTAGCTGATTTTGTGGGGGTGGAAGTCGACGGTGTTACTTTTTGTTGTTTGACTAATACGGGAGTAGGAAGTTTTTCAGCAGGCTTAGGTGACGTTGTTTTAATTGTTTTTTCAAACGCTTTTTCTGGTAATAATGCACTGGTGTCCTGGGGTGTCAGTTCAACATTGGTTTGTGCTATTTCTAATGACTCAGCGTTTATAGGTGTTGGTGTTTGATTAGAGTAAGCCGGCAGTGAATATTTAGAAGTCAGTTTTGGTAAAGTTTCTCCTGATTCTTTTTGTTTCACATCCATTGTATTGGTGCCAGCGTTAAAGAGCTGGTCAACCGCTTTTTTATCTATCGTTCTTTTATCTATTTTGAGTGGTTCAATATTAGTTTGAGTTTGGCTGGCTTTATCTAGTTCTTTATCAGCAGACATGAAAACGCTGTTATAAAGAATAGCGGCTATAAAAAGAATAGCGCCAATAATAAGTAAAGGTTTTGTCGCTTTAGTGCCTTCGGAATAACTTTCATCAATAAGGCTTTTGTTATTGTTTAAACATTCAGCTGCATATTCCATGGTCGCAACTGGATTGCCATTGGCCATATTGAAAATGTTAGTGATGTCTTTGTCAGAAAAAGGAGAGGCGTCACGGAAACTAGCCTGTGTTAGTCGATGCATTAAAAAGCTGCGTGTATTGCTAACATTTAGTTGTGGCAGAGCGATTAAATAAAATTGATTGTGGTTAATGATGCCGTTTCTATCAAGGTTTTTTTCTAGCTCAGGTGCGCCTAATAAAAGTAGCTTTAATTGTGTTTGTTGATTGCTATCGGTTTTGTTCTGCGCGTATTCGATGAGATTGCGTAATTCGATTTCGTTTAATTGTTCTGCATTATTAATAATAATAACTGGCTGTTGCCCTCGGTACATGATGTCACCGATTCTTTTTTCTAAAGTTTGAATATCATCTGCGTGATTATTTTGAGCAGCTTTAGTTAGAATGTTTTGTAATGTATCACCCGATTCAGCCGTGGCGTTAAAAAAATATAAAGCGGGGTGTTCGCTCACAATTAAACTATTTGCAAGGCTATCTTTACCACTGCCACTACGACCCTGAATAACCATTAACAAGTGACTGAACTGCAGGTGATGAGAAACCGTGTCACGTGTTTGTTTCAGCGCATCGAAATCAAACAGATTTTCAGCATCAGGTATTTTGCTGAAAGGCTGTTGGATTAGCTTCATGCCCAACATGGTCTGAGGTTGTAAGTCTTTAGGGTCTAATGCGTCCATTTTTTTCTATTATTATTTAATGGTGTTTTTAGTCTATTTTTTTATGGAGCTTGGATGTCGTTTTTAAGGTATCAGATTAATCATTGATAACTGTCTAGGGTTAAATATACGCTCATATTCAACAATAGCAAAGCGGTCAGTCATACCTGCGATATAGTCGGCTACGCCACGAATATTGCCGTTTTCGCCTTCTTTTTCAAATAGAAATTTACAGTGTGCTTGAGCTTCAGGTGGCAGAATACGTAGATCTTTAATAAATACATCAAACAATGCACTAATGGTTTGTGATGCTTTGATGCTCATTCTGTGTACACGGTAATGACGATATAGTGTCTTGAACATAAACTGTTTGAGTTCAGTTGCTTGTTCTTGAAGTTCGTCGCTGAATGTTATTAATGGTTTGTCATGTGCTCTTACTTCATCTGGCGAGGAAACCTGAGCGGCTAATAAATTTTTCTGGCTATTTTCAATTAAGTTAACAACCATATGGCTGATCATGCGGCGGATAATTTCATGAGTCAGAATTCGTTCATTTTGTTTTGGGTATTTTTTTACAACGTATTCATATTGCTGACGGAATAATGTGGTTTCCATCATTTCATCAAAACTTAGTAAACCATAACGTAGGCCATCGTCAATGTCATGGTTACTGTAGGCGATTTCATCTGCTAGATTTGTTAGTTGTGCTTCGAGTGATGATTGAGTGTTATCTAAAAAACGTTGACCCACATCACCGAGTTTTTTTGCATTTTTTATTGAGCAGTGTTTTAAAATTCCTTCACGTGATTCAAAGGTTAAGTTAATACCTTTGTAATCGGCATAACGTTCTTCAAGGCTATCAACAATTCGTAACGATTGCAGGTTGTGTTCAAAACCACCGTACTCTTTCATGCATTTATTTAAGGCAGTTTGACCGGCATGACCAAAAGGGGTGTGACCTAAATCATGTGATAAGGCGATGGCTTCTGTTAAGTCTTCGTTGAGTTGTAATTCACGTGCGATTGAGCGAGCAATTTGTGCGACTTCAATGGAGTGCGTTAAACGTGTGCGAAAAAGGTCGCCTTCGTGGTTTACAAAAACCTGGGTTTTGTATTCCAGTCTGCGAAATGCGGCGCTGTGAATAATACGGTCGCGATCGCGTTGATAAAGTGTGCGATGACTAGGTGTTTTCTCATCGTGTAATTGTCCTCGGCTGGTAGCATCGCTGCAGGCGTATGGGGCAAGTATGAGATGAGCGTTTTGAGTCATGTTTTTTATTCGTCTTAGCAGTAGCTACAATTAATGCAATCGGTGAGCTGGTCTTCATCATAATCATCGGTGATGTATGCATCGCCAATTGCATTTAGAAGTATCAGTCTTATTTTTCCATCCTGAACTTTTTTATCAACGGCCATTAGTTTTTTAAAGCCTTTGGCTGTTAATGCTTCTGGTGCATGGGTTGGCAATTTTGCCAGCTCGATTAAATGTTTTATTTCACAAACATCAGCTTCAGAAATGTTTCCCATTTTGCAGGACATAATGGCAGCCATTACCATGCCTGTTGCAACACCTTCACCGTGTAACCATTCACCATAACCCATACCGGTTTCAATGGCGTGACCAAAAGTATGGCCAAGGTTTAGCAGTGCACGTTGGCCGCTTTCTTTTTCATCGGCAGAAACAATCTCGGCTTTATTTTGACAGGATCGTTCGATGGCATATGCCAGGGCTGAAGGGTCACGATGCAGTAACGCTTTCATGTGTTCTTTTAGCCAGCCATGAAATTCAATATCACCGAGTAAGCCGTATTTAATAACTTCTGCAATGCCTGAGCTTAATTGACGGTCATCTAATGTATTGAGTGTGCTGGTATCTGCAATGACAACTTTAGGCTGATAAAACGCGCCGATCATGTTTTTACCAAGCTTGTGATTAACCGCTGTTTTTCCACCGACTGATGAATCAACTTGCGACAATAGAGTCGTTGGAATTTGAATCAGATTAACGCCGCGCTGGTAAGTGGCTGCTGCAAAACCGGTAATGTCGCCAATAACACCGCCACCCAGAGCAATCAATGTCGTATTACGATCAAACTGGTTACTTAGCAATGCATCATAAATTTGGTTAAGAACATCCAGATTCTTGAACTGTTCACCGTCTGGCAAAATGACGACATCGTGTTTAATTGAACCAAGATGTTGTTTAACTTTTTCGAGATATAAAGGCGCGACAGTTTCGTTGGTAACGATTAGTGCACTATTACCAGCAATGTGTTGTGTTAGTAAATCGGCTTGACCCAAAAGATCAGTGCCAATGTAAATAGGGTAGCTGCGGTCGCCTAAGTCAACGTTTAATGTAATCATAAAAGCGGTGTCGTTATCAAAGCCTAAAATAAAGCCTCATTATAAACGAAATACAGACTTTAGCGAGGTAGGGTTTTTGTACAGATGGGGAAGTGTTTTGATGGCTTAAAGTAGTACAAAGCAGCTATAAAAATCTAAATCAAAAGATTTCACCGCAGAGGCGCAGAGAGCGCAGAGGAAAAACAAAGAAAAATATAACTGTGGTCTTTATTCTGAAACAGCCTATATACATTACTTTCCCTAAATAAGTTATAGATATATAAAAGGTTTTCTCCGCGCCCTCTGCGTACCCAAAGCACTTCGCGGGGCAGGCTCTCTCCGTGGTGGGTTTTATCTTTTGATGTTTATGGCCGCTTCAGGATGTTTTGTGACTTTCGATTACGTTAGTAAGTTTTGTTTTTTCTGTAGTTCAAGAATTTGTTTTATGATGGCTTGTACGGAATATTTTCCGGTATCAATGATGTGATCGGCGGCCTGACGATATAAAGGTTCCCTATCTATCATTATTTTGCGTAACTTTTTCTCTGGGTTAGGGCCTTGTAGGAGAGGACGGTTACGATCTTTACGAGTACGGCGAATTAGATGTTTAATATCCGCTTGTAAGTAGATAACGAGTCCACGATTGATAAGGTTATGACGGTTTTCTTCTTTTATAACGGCACCACCGCCGGTGGCCAGTACGATATTTTTACGCTGTGTTAACTCATCAATGATTTCAACTTCACGTTTACGAAAGCCTTCTTCACCTTCTTTTTCAAAAATAAGAGGGATATCAACACCTGTGTGGTCTTCAATTTCATGGTCGCTATCATAAAAGGTGAGTGATAGTTTTTGAGCCAGTAAACGACCAACTGTGGTTTTACCTGCACCCATCGGGCCGATTAGAAAAATATTGGTGGATTTCATAACTCAGTTAAAAATATTAGATTGAGGTTATTATAAGCTAGAAATCGAAGTAGTTACTGTGAATTAGTGTCTAAAAGGGGAGTGTTTATAATCTTTTTTTAAATATTGCTAACATCAAGTGATGTTAGCAATGAAGTTCTGTTGGAAGTGCTTAAAGGTCTAGAGAGTCTTTAAGTACTTTTGGTGTTACAAAAATTAACAACTCATTTTTCTCTTTTGTATCAAGAGTATGTCGGAATAGTCCGCCAATCAGAGGTAAGTCACCAAGGAATGGCACTTTATCAATTGAGTTACTTTGAATTGACTCGTAGATACCACCTAGCACAATCGTATCGCCGTTATTAATTAATACTTGAGTTTTAACTTCACGGGTATCAATAGTTGGAATATTTTCGAAAACTTGACCAACGGCATCTTTATTGATTTGCAAATCAAGAATAATACGGTCATCCGGTGTTATTTGGGGTGTTACTTTGATTGCTAATACGGCTTTTTTGAATGAGACTTGAGTTGCACCACTTGATGTAGCTGTCTCGTAAGGTATCTCGACACCTTGCTCAATATAAGCTTCTTTTCTATCGGCTGTAATCACGCGAGGGCTGGAAATAATTTCACCAGAGTTCTCTTCATGTAGAGCAGATAATTCTAAGTCGATTAAACTATTTGAGCCTAAAATCGCTAATGAGAATACACCCGATGGGTTAATTACCGGTAAATTTACATTTAATCGGTCATTAACGCTTGCAAGGTCAACCGGTGTAAGAGGGTTACCATTAGATACATTAGTAAGTGCACTATCCACAACTGTGTCAGTACCGTCAATCGAACCACTTGTTGTTGTTAGGTTGTTACCATTTACATTAACACTGTTTTGACCAAAGCGAGTACCAAACTCTTCTTTGAATTTCTCGTTGGCAATAACAATTCTTGATTCAATTAATACTTGTCTAACGGGAACATCAAGTTTTGTTAACAAGCGTCGGATTTCAGATATAGAGCTTTCTGTATCTTTAATCATTATAGAGTTTGTACGTACATCGGTAAGCACATAACCACGTGTAGTTAACATGCTCTTATCACCTGCAAACAGGGCTTCAAGTTCTTTAACTTTAGCAAAGTTGATAGTGAAGAAAGCACTTTGTAATGGTGCGAGTTCTGTAACTGCTTGTTGAGCTTCTAAGTCGATTTTTTCCTGAGCGGCAATCTCTTCGCTAGGTGCTATTAACATGACTCGGCCAGATTTACGTTTCGCTAAGCCTTTAGATTTTAGAATAATATCTAATGCCTGGTCCCACGGAACATTTTTTAAACGTAGTGTTAGGTTTCCGGTAACCGTATCACTAACAACAACGTTAAGATCAGTAAAGTCTGCAATAAGTTGCAATACTGCACGAATTGGAATGTCCTGGAAGTTAAGGGATAAACGTTCACCCACAAAACCAAACTTTTGCTTTTGCTTTTCTTCTAAGTCTGTTTTTGAAATTTTCTTAAGTTCAACGGTAACAATGTTATCTGACTGGTATACAAGATGCTCAAAGTTATTATTAGTTGGAACGATTTCAATGCGCGTAGAGCCATCTTGTTCAAAACTATCGATAGTCTTTGCTGGAGTAGCAAAATCAAGAACATCTAAACGTTGGCGTAAAGAGGCAGGTAATTTTGAATTTGGGAAGTTAATAACAATTTTTCCAAACTCTTCATTAACATCCATTGGGATGTTTGAATGGCTAAGCACAATGATAACGCGTCCTTCGCCTTTTTCACCGCGTCGGAAATCAATTTTACGAATACCACGGCCAGTTGCCGTAAAGCGTTGGGCGTCATCTATAGTACTGCCGCCGCTTCCCAAGTTACCAGAGTCATTATCTGTAGGAGCTTCAACTAAAAGGTTTGCATCTGTTGAGCCTTGAGTTTCTAAAGTAATATGAATTTGACGTCCTTCAGAGCTTACTTGGTAAGGCACAATTTCAGTTAGGTTTAGAATGACGCGTGTTCTATTTTTTGCTGTAATTGCAGTAACTGATTGGGCAATTCCAACGCCAATAGGCTCAGAACGTTTAGGTAATTTACTAATTGTATTGGCAAAGTCGAAAGCAATACGAGCAGGGTTATCAATGGTGAAGCTAAGAGGTGTCTTAACCACTCTGTCCATATTAAGAATGATTTGTACGCGATTACCGGGAAGGGTGGCATAGCGAATAGATTCTATAGCGGCAATAGGTGCGGCTATTGCTTGTTGCCCTGCGAAGATGCTAAATAGCAAGGCAATGGTGAATCCTGTTTTTATCATTGCAGATATCTTTTTTATGTTTATGAATGGGTTATTCATAATTAACTCCTGAAATTATTCATTGCCGAGGGCAAGAGATGCTTTTCGTTCGATGTAACCACCGAGACCATCGGCGACAATTTCTAAAAATTCAATAGAATTCTCACTAATAAGAACAATTTGACCTTCATTTTGTCCTGCGTAATTACCAGGAAGGACTCTATGAACGACATCATTAGGGTCTTTTATTAAACCCCATTTAATACTGTTTTGTTCAAGAATGCCGACCATACGTAAAGTATCGAGTGGGAATGATTCTAACTGTTCTTTAGGTCTTACTTTGTTTGGCTTAAGTGCATTTTTATTATTAATGTCATCAATAGCTTGCTCAGTCTCTTGTTGAAACGGGTCCCGTAAATCAGATGCTGTGTAAGTAAATGTTTTATAGGGTTTGAATTGAGGGATAGGTTTTACCGTTCCCTGATGTTTCGATTTAATCGAGTTAATAAATGCATCTAAGTCATTATTGTCTTTTGAGCAGCTAGCTAAGAAAGGCAAACTAATAATAAGTAAACCTATGAATAAACGGGAAGAGCTCTTTGATTTAATCATAGTGAATTACCCGCCGCTTCTTCTAGGTATTGGTAAGTAATAACTGTTAAATCCATTACCATTTTCACGCTTTCTTTTTTACCTTTAGCCCCTTCTTGAGAGTGGATTCGTATGTCTTGTAAGGTAACGATTCTGGGTAATGCTGCAACACCACTAACAAAGGTGGCAAATTGATGATAACGGCCACTGACTTTTAATTTAATCGGGTATTCTGAATAAAACTCTTTAGACACTAAGTTTTCGGGTTTGAAATACTCAATTTCCAGACCGGCAGCAATACCTGTTTGAGAAATATCAGTTAATAATGATTCAATTTCTGTTTTATCAGGTAGTTGTCTTAATAATGCACCGAATGATTTACGCATGTCTTCAAGCTGTTGGGTATAAGCCTCAAGGTTAACAGCTGTTCCTTGCATTTTATCGAATGATTGACGCAATGTTTGTTCTTTTCTTTCTAACGAAGCCAGTTGCTTGTTCATATCGGTGATTTTTAAAAAGTAGCCAGCCACTAATACAGCAATAAAAATAAAGATGAGAGCGGAAATTTTTACAGCTTTTGGTGCAGAACCAATGTTTTTTAGATCATTAACATCAATGTTATTGATCTTGTCCATGATGTCGCTAACATCGATTTCATTTAGGTCAGAAAATTTCATGATTGATCTTCTCCGTCCTTTTTATCTTTAGTAGGTACTGACTGTTTTACTTTAAGTACAAATTCAGCATTCCTAAATGATTTCTTTTTGGTTTCAATATATTGCAGTCGTGGATTCGACATCCATTCAGATGCCTCAATATTTCTCATATAAGCAGAGACTCGTCCATTTGATTCAGCAAGGCCTTTTATGGTCAGCTCTTCATTTTGTTGTTTTAATGTTAATAATGTCACGCCATCAGGAAGCGTTTTAACTATTTGATCAAAAATATGAACGATTTGCGGACGTTTTTGCTGTAAAGACTGGATGATGTCCATTCTGGCAAGCAGTTTGCCTTTTGTTTCTTCTAAATCTTTGATTTCAGCTAATTGGGTATCTAGCTTTTTAATTTCTGTTTGTAAAATTCTATTACGGCGTTTTTGGTTATCAAGAACACCATTGATTTGAGTGAAAACCAGAAAAAATACGGCCGCAGCAAATGCAGCAGAAATAATAGCGCTTTGAGAAAAATCTTTGGTTTGTTGGGCGCGAAGTTCTTCACGCCATGGCAGAAGATTAATATGGGCCATCGTCAAAACTCCTTAGTGCCAAGCCGCAAGCAATCATCATAGAGGGTGCGTCATTATTTAAAGCGGTGGGGTTGATCTTAGGGGATAAACTCATATTAGAAAAAGGATTGGCGATAATTGTTTTAACACCTAATTGCTCTTCAATATGTTCATCAATACCTGTGATTGATGCGCAACCGCCGGCTAAAACGATGAGATCAACATTATCGTGGTGGCCTGCAGTGTAGAAAAACTGAAGGAAACGACTCACTTGTTGAGCCATTGTTTCTTTAAAAGGCTCCAGCACTTCAGGAATGTAGTTGTCAGGTAAGCCACCTTCTTTTTTCAGGCGTCCCGCTTCTTCATATGAGAGTGCGTAACGTCGCATAATTTCTTCGGTAAGTTGTTTGCCGCCAAATGTTTGTTCACGCGTATATATTAATGCGTCGTCGATAATAACGTTCAGACTCGTCATGGTTGCGCCAATATCGATGACCGCAATGATGCTATCACTAGTGATATCAGGTACTTTCTCAACCACTAGATGTGTTGAGGTCTCTATTGTATAAGCTTCAACATCAACGATTTTAGCGGTTAGCCCCGCCATATCTAATGCCGCGGTACGAATTTCAATGTTTTCACTACGAGAGGCCGCTAATAAAACATCATTCATTTCAGGTGCTTTATCGGATGGGCCGATTACCTGAAAGTCGAGGTTTATTTCATCAAGGGGATAAGGAATATATTGATCAGCCTCGAGTTGAATCTGCTCTTCGAGCTCTTTGTCGCTTAAAGCGGCCGGCATTTGAATAGATTTAGTGATGACGGCGGAACCAGCAACGGCAACGGCAGCAAATTTAGCTTTAGTTTTGGTGCGTTTGATTGCCTTAGATATTGCTTCTGCAACAGCTTCGGGGTCTTGGATGTTTTTTTCAACAACAGCATCAGCAGGCAAAGGCTCTACAGCCTGTGCTTCGATTTTGTATTGATCACCATTTTTACTTAATTCCAGCAACTTGATAGACGTAGAGCTAATGTCTATCCCAAGTAGTGTTGCTCTTTTGCGTTTTAGAGAAAACACAAGCCGTCCCCTATCCAGAGTTTATGTTATATCACTAACATGAGAAATTAGATTAAATAGTAGCCGCAAGTTAAGAAAATTACTAGCCAAATTTGAAATTAATATCGCTTAAAGGGGGGTGAAGCACTATAATTTTCCGATATTTAGTTAATGTTAAGGTCTAAACGAGCGTTATGCGACGTTATATTAAGGTTTTTAAATTAGGTTTAATTGTTATTTCGACGGGTTTAACGCTCGGTTTACTGTCAGTTTTGGGTACGTATCTGTACATATCACCCTCATTACCATCAATAGATGGTTTAAGTGACGTAAAATTACAAGTTCCCTTACGAATTTATAGTCATGATGGCGCATTACTGGGCGAGTTTGGCGAAAAAAGGCGTTCTCCAAAGGAATTAGACGATATTCCTCTGCAATTAAGGCAAGCATTTCTTGCCGCAGAAGATGATCGTTTTTATGAACACCCCGGTATTGATTACCAGGGTATATTGCGAGCGGTTGCTCAATTAATTAAAACCGGTAAAAGAGGTCAGGGTGGTAGTACGATTACCATGCAGCTGGCTCGAAACTTTTATTTAAGCCCTGAAAAAACCTATATTCGAAAAATAAAAGAGCTATTTCTCTCTCTTAAAATAGAAAGTGAGTTGGAAAAAGATCAAATTCTTGAGCTTTATTTAAATAAAATCTATTTAGGTAACCGAGCTTATGGTATTGCTGCTGCTGCACAGGTCTATTATGGCAAGCAATTGGCCGATCTCGATTTAGCACAGATCGCAATGATCGCGGGTCTACCAAAAGCACCATCGAGATATAATCCTATCGTGAATCCAGATCGAGCAGTCATTCGACGAAATTACGTCTTAAGACGCATGGTTAAGCTTGGTTATATTGACGAGGCTGATAAACGTTGGGCCAGAGTACAGCCTGTTACGGCAGGTTTGCATCAATCCCCTATCGATGTGCATGCTCCTTATGTTGCAGAAATGGTACGTGCCGAATTAGTTGAACAGTATGGTGAAAGTGCATATACCAGTGGTTTAAAGGTTATTACGACGGTAGATAGTCGTTTACAAACAGCCGCTAACAATGCCCTGGTTAAATCGTTATTAGATTACGACGTACGTCATGGCTATCGTGGTGTTGAAGGGCATTTTGATATTGTATTTACTCCTGAAGTGGACGAGTCGTTGCTTGTTGATGAGGAATCTCAACCTACCTCTTTAGATGGCGCTATCACGCGTTTACCGGAGACAGAGGACGATACTCAAGAGCAGTTGCCTGAAGTTGCTGCTAATGAAAGTGAATTACTTGATGAAACCTTGGTATTAGAGCCTGAAATTAAAATATGGGAACAGGCCTATATGCAGGGCCAAGCCAAAGAATGGGATAAATGGCTGAAACCTTTTATTTCCGCCAATGATTTGAAAGCAGCTTTAGTTTTAGAAGTGGATGAAAAAACGGCCAAAGTCTATTTACGGGGTGATCGAATCATTGCACTGGATTGGGCAGGTATTGAATGGGCGCGGTCATATAAAAGTGTTAACAAACAAGGGCTTGCGCCAACTAAAGTGAGTGATGTGTTTGTTGAGGGCGATGTTATTCGCATACGTCGAAATAAAGAAGGGCATTGGCAGTTATCTCAAATACCAGATGTGGAAGGTTCGTTGTTGGCTTTAAACCCTAATGATGGTGGCATTCGGGCTTTGATTGGTGGTTTTAATTTTACTCGAAGTAGTTTTAATCGTGTATTACAAGCCAAGAGACAGGCGGGTTCTTCTTTTAAGCCTTTTATCTATTCAGCAGCGTTAGAGAAGCGTTATACAGCGGCTTCAATTATTAATGATGCGCCTGTTGTTTTTCATGATTCTGCCCTTGAAGGTATGTGGAAGCCTGAAAATTACAGCGGCAAGTTTTACGGCCCAACTCGCTTACGTAAGGCGCTTATGAAATCCAGAAACCTGGTATCTATTCGAATTTTACGTTCAATAGGGGTGGGTTACGCGACACGTTATGCTGAAAAATTTGGTTTCGATCGTAAAAACTTACGTCGTGACCTTTCATTGGCATTAGGTAGTTGTGAGTTAACGCCAATCGAGTTAGGAGCGGGTTTCTCAGTAATCGCCAATGGTGGTTATAAAATAAAACCGTATTTTATCAAACGAATTGTTGATATTGATTTACAAACAGTTTTTGAAGCCGACCCCGCTGTGGCATGTGTGAGCTGTGCATTAGCTCAGCAGTCTTCAGAGCAATTTGTATTTCGACAAGCTGATTACGACACGGTGCAAAATACCGATACTAAAGTGGATGATGAGCCAGAACAAATGGGTCGTTTACCAAAACAGGCAGAGCAAACGGTTGAAAGTCGTAATATTTACCTGATGAATTCAATATTGCGAGATGTGGTTAAAAAAGGTACTGCGCGTAGAGCGCGAGTATTAGGGCGTAAAGATTTAGCCGGTAAAACAGGTACTACAAATGACCAGCGTGATGCCTGGTTTAATGGTTTTACGCCTGAATTAGTGGCAACGACCTGGGTTGGTTTTGATCAGGTTAGATCGTTAGGTGCCAGAGAAACAGGCTCACGAGCGGCATTACCAATGTGGATTGATTTTATGCGTGAAGCCTTAAAAGGCATGCCAGAGAAACAGTTTGAGCGACCTGAAGGTTTAGTGGAAGTAAAAATTAATGCAGATACCGGAGAACTGGCAGCTCCTGGTGACCCTAGAGCGATATTTGAAACGTTTCGTAGTGAACGGGCACCGAAAGTGGGGCAGGTTTTACCAGCCGTTCCGACAGGTACCGAAGAGATACCAGAAGAGATATTTTAATATTCTCGTTTGAACAGACACAAAAAAGGGAGCTTATAGCTCCCTTTTTTGTGTCTTAATCATTCTAAATGAGCTTACTTATTTAGAATGATAAGGTTCACTGAGTTCGTGCACAGCATTGATAAATGCGCCTGCATTTTCAGGGTCGATGTGCTGGTGAATGCCATGACCAAGATTGAACACATGGCCAGTACCTGTGCCATAGCTTTCAAGAATGCTAGCTACTTCTTCACGAATTCTTTCAGGCGTTGAATAAAGTACGCAAGGGTCCATATTGCCTTGTAATGCCACTTTATCGCCAACACGTTTGCGTGCTTCACCAATATCAATCGTCCAATCTAAACCTAAAGCATCAACACCAATATCAGCTTGAGCTTCTAACCACTGGCTGCCGCCTTTAGTGAACATGATAACGGGAATCTTTTTGCCGTCTTTTTCACGATTAAGGCCATCAACAATTTTGTGCATGTAATTGAGTGAAAAATCTTTGTAATCACGGGTGCTTAATGCGCCGCCCCATGTATCAAAAATCATCACCGTTTCTGCACCGGCTTCAATTTGAGCATTAAGGTATTCAATAATGGTTTTAGCCAGTACATCCAGAATTTGATGCATCATCTTAGGCTGGCTGTACATCATGCCTTTTACTTTACCAAAGTCTTTGCTGCTGCCACCTTCAACCATGTAAGTTGCCAGTGTCCATGGGCTACCGGTGAAGCCAATTAATGGTACACGACCATCCAGCTCACGGTGGATCATGCTAACGGCATCGGTTACATATTTAAGCTCGCCGGCCATGTCGGGTACGAATAGCTTGTCGACATCAGCTTGAGTTCTTAATGGCTTAGAAAACTTAGGGCCTTCGCCTTCAGAAAAGTACAAACCCAGTCCCATTGCATCAGGAATGGTTAAAATATCTGAAAATAAGATAGCAGCATCAAGCGGGTAACGGTCAAGCGGTTGAATCGTTACTTCGGTGGCTAACTCAGGTGTTTTACACAGTGTTAAAAAATCACCGGCTTTAGCACGAGTGGCTTTGTATTCTGGTAAATAACGGCCGGCTTGTCGCATCATCCAAACAGGTGTTTGGTCAACGGGTTGTTTTAACAGGGCGCGAATGAAGCGGTCGTTTTTTAAATTAGACATTATTTATTTACCACGAATATTTTTGTAACTAAGTTTATTGTTAAGCAGAGTAATGATGACGTATGAAAATAGTATCATCGTCTTCTTTATTGATGTTTGGTGGCTGGGAATTTTTAATAAGCTAAGACAGCTTACCGAGTGCAATAATGATTAAGCGTTAAGTAGCGCTTTAATTTTACCACTTACAGCACCCATATCAGCTCGACCTTGCATCTGAGGTTTTAATTTCCCCATTACTTTGCCCATGTCTTGCATTGAGCTAGCGCCTGTATCGGCAACGGCTGCTTTGATCATTGCTTCAATTTCGTCATCACTTAATGCTTCTGGCAAGTAATCTTGCAGAATAGTGATTTCGTAATCTTCTTGTTCGGCTAATTCTGGGCGGTCAGCATCTGTGTATTGCTTCGATGAATCGCGACGTTGCTTAACCATTTTATCGAGCACGGCTAAAATTTGATCGTCATCAAGCTCTTCACGAGTATCAACTTCGATCTGTTTAATAGCTGCTAGCATCAAACGAATAACGCCAAGACGTTTTTTATCGCCAGATTTCATCGCTGCCTTCATGGCATCGGTGAGTGTTTGCTTAAGTGCGCTCATTGATATAACCGACAAGACTTAGCGCAAAGGCTAAGTATTAAATTCAAAAGCTATTAATGGCCAAAAAGTGAATGTTGGCCAAAAACAATTAACGGCGACGTGAAGTAGGTGCGCGTAGACGTTCTTTTGATAATTTTTTCAGGTAACGCTTAACAGCGGCAGCTGCTTTACGCTTACGCTCTGCTGTTGGCTTTTCGTAGCATTCGCGACGACGGATTTCTGTTAGAACACCCGCTTTTTCGCATGAACGTTTGAAACGACGTAGTGCAATGTCAAACGGTTCGTTGTCTTTAACTTTAACTGCTGGCATGAATCTCTCACTGTTCAGTTTGTAATTCGTCGCGTATTTACGGACGAGTGAATCGGAGGATTATAAGCGTGCTTTCCTATAAAATCAAAGTAGAATATGCAAAATAATATAAATAAATGCAAAATATTGGGAGATAGCGTCAGAAATGTTGGTTTTGGGTATAGAAAGCTCCTGTGATGAAACAGGAATCGCGATTTACGACAGTGAAAAGGGCTTGTTAGCTCATACTTTACATAGTCAGGTTGCACTGCATGCCGAATATGGTGGAGTCGTGCCGGAGTTAGCATCGCGTGACCATGTTCGATACCTTATTCCTCTATTAGACAAAGCCTTTGAGCAAGCCGGCATCAAAAAAACCGATATTGAAGGTGTTGCCTATACCTCCGGCCCCGGTTTAATGGGTGCTTTGATGGTGGGTGCATCTGCCGGGCGCAGTTTGGCTTATTCATTAGGCGTGCCGGCTGTGGCGGTGCATCACATGGAAGGGCATTTATTAGCGCCAATGTTAGAAGACAACGCGCCTGAGTTTCCTTTTATAGCCTTACTGGTTTCTGGTGGTCATACATTGCTCGCTCAGGTCGATGGTGTTGGTCAATATAAAATCTTGGGTGAAAGCCTAGATGATGCGGCAGGTGAAGCATTTGATAAAACAGCCAAAATGTTGGGCTTAGGTTATCCCGGTGGGCCGATATTGGCTAAATTGGCGGAAAAAGGTACACATGGCGTGTATAAATTTCCTCGCCCAATGATAAATCGTCCAGGTTTGGAATTCAGTTTTAGCGGGCTTAAAACGTTTGCACTTAATACTATGCAAAAATCAGATGGCAGTGGTCAATCCAAAGCGGATATTTCATTGGCATTTGAAGAAGCAGTGGTTGATACCTTAATGATTTAGTCCCGACGTGCAATGCGAGAAACGGGTATCAAACGTTTGGTAATTGCAGGAGGTGTAGGTGCAAATCAACGTTTGCGTCGTGAGTTGGCTGCAATGGCTAAAAAAGAAGGTGGTGAGTTGTTTTACCCGCGAGTTGAGTTTTGTACGGATAATGGGGCGATGATTGCTTATGCGGGTTGTTTGCGGTTAATGGCAGGGCAAACAGAAGAATTGAAAATTAATGTTAGGGCAAGATGGCCGATGGAAGAGTTATCGGCTTTGTAGTTTTGTAAGGTGTAGGTTGGGGTGAGGAACGAACCCCAACGGCTTTAGGATCAAAGTCAAAAGCTGTCGGTTCGCGCACCGACGGGCGTGTTACCTTTCTTGCTCGTACAAGAAACATAACCCAAAGAATACGCCCCAGTTCACAAGCCTTCATCAAAAAGCGATGAAGGTCCCCTCATTACTCCTGATTTCTGTGGCTGCTGCGGAACTCGCATAAAAAGCATGCTCAGACATCCTCGCAGAAGTCCCCACAGAAATCACTCGTGCTTCGGCTTGCTCAGATGGGGGAGGGGTAAATCAAAAGCGATAAATCAAAAAATCAAAGAAGAATCAAAAGCTAAAAGAAAGAGCTGGTTAGGTTTTGACTTTGACTCACCCTCCCGATTTAACCAAGCCGAGGAAGGTGCAATATGGACGGAGTTTTCTGCGAGGATGTCTGAGTGGATTATGTTGTTTATAATTCGCGAGTTCCGCAGCAGCCGTCGATATTGCGACTGACGAGGGAACTCTCATGTTTTTTATGAGAGATTGGTTAACGGGCGGCTTTCTTTTCGTTAGTTTTCTGTAGCTGTAGACAGAAAAGTGACTTGCCGTCGGTCAACCACCGACAGCCTTTGACTTTGATTTTAAATCCTTAGATTTTACTTCTCATTCCTACCAGAAAAGGACAAAACTGGGAGAGGTTTAACCATTAGCGTATTATTCGAACTGTGTTACATTCGGTACTATATCCGATAACTACTAGTTATGTTTTAGGCGGAGCCTGTGAACGTTAATCCATATGATGATTTTATATTCTTTGATTCTTGCGCTTTTGACGGCGGAGATTTTCATGAGCGAGAGGCATCAGAGAGAGCACGTAGAATTCTTAAAAAAAATGGAAAGAAAGTAATGCTAATGCATTCTGTAGTTAGTGAAATAAGGAATCCTCATACTCCTAATTGGATTAAAGAAATAGAGCCTAAGTCGCGTCAAACTGTAAGGCTAAACCTTACCGACTCTGAAAAACTCACATTAAGTGAAATAGAAAAAATCATTGTTGGTAATGGTCAAGCAGAGAAAAGGAAGTCTGACTGTTTTCATGTATTTGAAGCACAGAAATATGGTGGTTGCTTTGTAACTGCGGATGAAGGTATATACAAGCATTTCGGGATAATAAAAGAAAATTATGGGCTTAGCATAGTTAAGCCTACTGAATTCTTGAAATTGGTCGTTGAATATAGTGAAAAAATATAACAAGCCAATTAACCACGTGCCTTCGCTGCCAGATGCAGCAAAGCTGCGCCAGTTATTGAAACGCTAGGTTCGCATAGGTGAATAGATATGAAGGAAATGTCTAAATAAGTAGCTGATTTATTGAAAGCAGGGTTTACCCATATTGTGAAAATTAAAAACATTGAATAGTATTTGAGCTTAGTTGTGTAAAAGGAATTTGTAATGCAGGTGCAGTATCAATGAAAAAAATAAAAATATTTCATATCTTTATAGTTCTAGTCTTTTCTTTGCCATGTCAGGCAGAAATATACAAATGGAC
This sequence comes from Gammaproteobacteria bacterium, assembly GCA_030595185.1. GTDB lineage: Bacteria > Pseudomonadota > Gammaproteobacteria > SZUA-229 > SZUA-229 > JAUVDT01. The sequence continues at coordinate 4,782 of JAUVDT010000023.1, read as the reverse complement.
TGATAGCAGCGGTACTGTTCATTATGATGATAAGCCACCATTACAAAATAAAAAGCAGCTAATGAATATTCGAGAAGAAAATAATTCAGTACAAGGAGTCTCTGGTGACCGGCTTAAAAAACAGAAAAAACTACTCGAAGCAATGGATGAAGATCGTAAGCTGAAAAAAGATGAAGCTGCAAAGAAGAAAAAGAAAAAAGCGCAATTAATGAAACAGTGTAATAACGCGCGCGATAGCTTGAAAAGTTATTTGCGTTCATCTTATGTTTATAATCTTGATAAGGATGGCAACCGAGTAGTTTTGCCTTCATCTGCCAGAGATAACGTTATTGCTAGCTTGAAAAAACGAATTGAAACGAGTTGTAAATAAATACCGGTTTGAGATTAGGCTCCAGTTTGAAATGTGCGTTCAGCAACGGAGTAGACGGTTGGAGGTAGTATATTGCGGTTTTTAAAATATTGTTTTTACCGAGAGTTTAAAAAGTAATAAATGAAAAGACTATAATTATCTTTTTTACAATCAGAAAATGAATTCAATGAAAACCTGAAAGGTTTTGTCGGCATGATAATGCCGACCTACTAGTGCTTGGCTTTATTGGCGTACCCAAAGCACTTCGTGGGGCAGGCTCTTAATTCGCATTTATTTGCGGTAAATCTAGTTTTTCTTTTTTCCAATTTTCTCTTCGGCGCCTGAGATTAAATTCTTAATGTTACTGCGGTGTCGCCAGAAAAGCATAATGGTTAAAGTCGCTGACATAATTATTAGAGCAATTGATCCGTTGATTTGCCAGATTAAAAACGGTGCGGTTAATGAGGCGACTAAAGCGGCGAGTGATGAATAGCGTATTGTGAAAGCCATTAGTAACCATGTGCCGATAACGGCTAATCCAATTTTCCAGTCCAGTGCTAAATAAATACCTAAAGCCGTTGCTACACCTTTACCGCCTTTGAATTTTAAAAAGACAGGGTATAAGTGTCCGATGAAGACTGCGAATGCGACCAGTGCAATTACGTTATAATCAACGCCTAAGTAAAGCGCGATTAAAACAGGTAATACGCCCTTGAACATGTCACCTATTAAGGTGATGATGGCGGCCGTTTTGCCTGCATTGCGTAATACGTTGGTGGCGCCGGGGTTTTTAGATCCGCTTAGTCGTGGGTCTTCGAGGCCCATTAGTTTGCAGGTAATCACTGCGCTTGAGATAGAGCCGATAATATAAGCGGCTAAAATTAATCCCCAGCTTTTTGGGTCAGTAATACCTAATGCAATAAATGAATCCATGAATAACCTTACATCTCAAAATAATCGCAATAGCATACACCAGGATCGATCTAAGGGGCAGTCTGACAACGTGCAATCTCCCCGGGTTCAATGTGTGTTCGTGCATGGCTGGGGTATGAATAGTGCGGTTTGGGATTCGTTTATTAATCAATTGCCCGATGACATCGAACCCATTTGTATCGATTTACCAGGGCATGGTGAGTTTAATTCAGATAACTTTAATCATTTGCAAGATTTGCATGATCATTTATTGGAGCAAGCAAAGTCAGTGCTTAATGGCCCTGCGATTTGGGTCGGTTGGTCTCTTGGTGCGTTGCCAATTTTAGAGCTGTGTCAGCAATCACCGGAGTTGGTTAGCAAGGTTGTCATTATGGCAAGCAACCCTTGTTTTGTGATTAAAGATGACTGGCAAACAGCGGTTGAAGAGTCTGTGTTTGATTTGTTTGCCGACAATTTGCAGCAGGATATTGAAAAGACCTTGCAGCGGTTTTTAAGCTTGCAAGTAAGAGGTATGGACCAGTCGCGTGATGTGTTGCGACTATTAAGGGCTGCGATTGTGGGGCAGGGCTTGCCATCATCTGAGGCATTGTCTGCAGGCTTACAAGTATTGAAAGCGACAGACTTAAGAGCGCGAGTACAGCAGTTGTCGGTACCTCAATTATGGCTGTTAGGCGAAAACGATAGTCTGGTGCCGGTTGAATTGGTTAATTATTTAAATGTTCAAGCGGGTGTGAAATCACATATCATAGGCGGCTCGGCACATTTGCCTTTTGTTTCGCACACTGAAGAAGTCATGCAGCAGTTTTTAGATTTTATCTCAATAGACAGTACCAATGCTTAATCCATCATTCGTTATTAACAAACGCTGGGTTCGTCGCGCCTTTGATAAGGCTGCATCAACTTATGATGAGGCCGCTGTGTTACAGCGTGAAGTCTGTACTCGTATGTTGGAACACCTTGACCCTGTCAAAATGGAGCCAGGAACGGTATTGGATATTGGAGCCGGCACAGGCTTTGGTGTTGGTTTATTGATGAGGCGTTATAAAAAAGCACGTATCACAGCGGTTGATTTAGCGCCTGAGATGCTGAAAATGGCGGCTAAACAAGGTTCATTGTTTCGTAAACCGGGTTTGATGTGTGCTGATGCCGACCACCTGCCGCTAGCTGATAATAGTGTCGATATGATTGTCTCCAGCCTGATGTTGCAGTGGAGTAGTGATTTAGAACGTACTTTTCGTGAATTTAAACGTGTTTTAAAACCCGGTGGCGTATTGATGTTTGCCACCTTTGGGCCGGACACATTAATAGAATTGCGAAATAGCTGGGCTAAGGTTGATGGGGATGGTCATGTTAATCAGTTTGCCGATATGCACGATGTTGGTGATGCGTTGCAGCGTTGTCAGTTTGCTGACCCGGTAATGGATCGAGAAATGCTGACATTAACCTACTCAAAAGTCACTGATTTAATGCGCGATCTAAAGGCTATCGGCGCTAACACCCCGTCTACAGGGCGGCGCAAAGGCTTAATGACGTCTAAAACGCTATCCGCTGTAGAACAGGCTTATGAGCAATATCGTCAAAACGGTGTATTGCCTGCGAGCTACGAAATTGTATATGGACAGGCGTGGCTAGCAGAGACGGCTACCAGAGGCGAGTGAATAACCCTTGTAAGGGCTGACTTGTTTATTTCATTGTAAGCGTCATTTTTTAAAATCTCAGTCGTATTTCTAAAATAACCAGAATATTTGTCTGGTTATTAATTTCGTATAATTTGCTGCTAAAAGACCACCTAATATCGGTTTCTTTCGATATCTTGTTGATATTCGCCAGTTTTGAGCTATTTATTGTCATCATTCCAAGACTTTTTTGTGCATATGAGTATTTTAAAACATTAGAAAATACTGTAATATTCGCACCTTCAAAATTTGGCTCTCTGTTTGCGCGCTTTTAAGCAAATAAACAGGGGTGATTTATCAAATTGTTTTTGAGCCCACTGAGGTAGAAACATGGCGCATAGTATGACTGCTAAAGCAGAATACAATTACGACATCATCAAGAAATTTGCTGCGATGGCAATGGTTTGGGGTGTTCTAGGAATGACCGCGGGTTTTTGGGCGGCATCTGAGCTAGCTTTCCCATTCTTAAACTTTGATAACCAGTACATTACATTTGGTCGTTTACGTCCGGTGCATACGACTTTGGTTATTTTTGGTTTTGGTGGTAGTGCATTATTTGCAACGTCTTATTATATAGTTCAGCGCACTTGTCAGGCTCGCCTACACGGTGACGGCTTTGCGAACTTCACATTTTGGGGCTGGCAGATTGCTGTAGCCGCTGGTGTAGTTTCTTACATGCTAGGTTACACGCAAGCACGTGAGTACGCTGAATTTGAATGGCCTATCGATTTATTGATTACAGTGACATGGTTGGCTTACCTGTATGTCTTTGTGATGACAATTCGTAAGCGTTCACAGCCGCACATCTATGTTGCTAACTGGTTCTTCATCGCGTTTATCCTTGCGACGGCTATCCTTCACGTCTTCAACAACCTGGCTGTGCCGGTTGATATGTTGGGCATGAAGTCGTACAGCTTGTTCTCAGGTGTTCAAGATGCGATGACTCAGTGGTGGTATGGTCATAATGCCGTGGGCTTTTTCTTAACAGCTGCGTTCCTGGGTATGATGTATTACTTCGTACCTAAGCAAGCGGGCCGTCCGGTTTATTCATATCGTCTGTCAGTTATCCACTTCTGGGCATTAGTGTTCTTATACATGTGGGTTGGTGGTCATCACCTTCACTGGACAGCACTACCAGACTGGACTTCGACATTAGCGGCAACGTTCTCAATCATTCTATTAATGCCTTCTTGGGGCGGAATGATCAACGGTATCATGACTATGTCGGGTGCCTGGGACAAACTGCGTACAGATCCAATCATGCGTTTCTTGATCGTTTCATTATCGTTCTACGGTATGTCGACGTTCGAAGGCCCAATGATGGCACTGAAATCGGTTAATGCATTATCGCATTACACTGACTGGACTATCGGTCACGTACACTCAGGTGCATTAGGTTGGGTAGCCATGGTTTCATTTGGTTCTTTCTACCACATGGTTCCTAAGTTATACGGCACTAAGATGTACAGCGAAAAATTGATCTTCGTTCACTTCTGGTTAGCGACTATCGGTATTGTTCTGTATATCACTGCAATGTGGACATCAGGTATCGGCCAGGGTCTTATCCTGCGTGCCTTCGATAGCTACGGTAACTTAGCGTATACATTTGTTGAGTCTGTAAGCTACTTGCATGGTCCTTACGTAACTCGTGCGATCGGTGGATTCCTGTTCTTATCAGGTGCTGCGATCATGACTTATAACCTTTACATGACTGCAAAACAGGGCAAGCGCGAAGCTGCTGCCGCTGCTGCAGCCGCTGCTTAGGAGACTACTTCATGAAGCACGATAAAGTTGAAAAAAATCTTGGCTTACTAATGTTGTTCA
>JAUVDT010000125.1 GCA_030595185.1 Gammaproteobacteria bacterium | reverse complement strand
AATCATACTAATATACATTTTAGAAAAAACATGTGGATTATTTTCCAGGGCCTGCGCTAATGTCCCACCCTCTTTTACATGGCGTATCATAGATTCAACTAAGAGTTGAGTGGATTCTGAATCACTGAGGTTTTTTAGTAGAATTAATGCCTTATCAATAGGTACCTGTGCTTTAATCAAAGTATTTAAGCCTTCGGTAAAGTTAATTAGTTCTTCATTGGTTAAGTTGCTGGACTTGTTTAATACCTGCTTTGAAAGCTTTATTTGTTCAATTTTAATCGGTGTTAATTTTTTATTTTTTAATAAGGATAAGGCTTCGTGCTCATCCACTGCATTGATTTTATCTGACACAAGCTGGCCATTTGCATCATAAGCCTGATATTGAAAGTAGTAGAGATTCATAATGTGCTGGTCACCCGTACAACTTCTTCCGGACTGGTAATACCTTCAGCCAGTTTTTTCAAAGCATCTGAGCGTAAAGTGACCATCCCCTCATTGATAGCTTGCTTATGTATCTGATTAGCATCAGCTCCACTATTAATTAGTTCACGAATGCCATCACTGATCAGCATAAGTTCATATAGTCCTATTCTGCCTTTATAGCCAGTTTCGCCGCAGCTAGAGCAACCGCGGCCATGATAAACTTTGGCTAGTCTATCGATACTAACGTCTAATAAATTGGCTTCTACATCTGTTAAAGGACGTTCATATTTACAATTTGGACATATTTTTCTCACCAGACGTTGTGCCTGAATAGCTAAAATACTTGAGCTGAGTAAATAGGATTCAACCTTCATGTCCTGCAGGCGGGCAATAGTTGCTGCAGCATCATTAGTATGCAGTGTAGAAAAAACCAGATGCCCGGTTAAAGCAGATTCAATGGCAATAGCAGCAGTCTCACTATCACGTATTTCCCCTATCATAATGACATCTGGATCCTGGCGTACAATGGAGCGTAGTCCTGAGGAAAAGTTTAAACCAATTTTAGTATTGACCTGTATTTGTGTAATGCCTTCTAATTGATATTCAACAGGATCTTCTACAGTGATAATTTTTTGTTGCCTGGAATTTATTTTTTCTAAGGTTGCGTATAGTGTGGTTGTTTTACCACTGCCAGTGGGCCCGGTTACCAGAATAATTCCATGTGGTTGTTGTATGAGTTGTTGATAGGTGTTCAGTACCACCTCAGGCATGCCTAAATTACTCAGGCTGACCATAATATCATTTCTATCTAAAATCCTTAGTACCACAGACTCGCCATGAACACCCGGTAGAGTTGAAACACGAAGATCTAATTTTTTATTAGCGATACTATATTCAATGCGACCATCCTGAGGCAGCCTCTTTTCACCAATATCAAGCTTTGCCATTAATTTTAAACGTGAGGTAATAGCGGGTTGTGCAGCTAAAGGCAGGCTTTCAACGGTTGTCATAATCCCATCTACCCGACATCTTACATATAAAGCAGAAGATTCCGGCTCAAAATGAATATCACTGGCTTTTAGATCCAGTGCGCGTTCAAAAAGGTGATTAACGATGCGAATAATTGGTGCATCAGAATCAGTATCGCTTAAATCTTCTTCAGTAAATAATTCAATGGGCTGATCATCCATATCAGGAGAAAGTTGCGCACGCCAGTATTTTATTAACTGTTCCATGGTTTCTTTTGTTTGAGCTAGAAACTGAATTTCAGGAGTGTGAGCCTCTGGGGTAGGGACATTACTTTGTAGTATGAAGCGAATAACAGCACGTGTTTCTGCAGATGGCTGGTTTGTATAATATAAGATACCACTGTCATTAAAATCTTTAGCCGGGGCAAGATTTTTTGGTATTATTAATTGTGTTAAAAGTGATAAGCTTAATTCCATCATAAACTTTCTGCCTTCGTAAGTTCCTGGCTGAAACCTGCGACAATTATTGAACCTCTTAATTGTTTTCTATTTGAGCGTAACTTTGTATGCGTAATAATTAATTTCTTGTTATTTTTTTCTATAGCTTGTAAAAAGTTAAAAATATTTTTTGCGCTGCCCTTTATGGATATATTTTGTGAAATAATTATCCAACGACTATTATTATTGAATTCAGGCAATAGTGTAGACTCAATATTTACATTATTTTTTCTTGCCAGACTTTTTAATAGGGATTGTAATTTGGCAGCGACTAATTCTCTGGATTTAGCAGAAAAAAGTTGTATTGATTTTTTTTCTTCTGCACTTTTTATTTTTGAATATTCTTCCTGCCAAAATTTATTTTTTTGTAATATTTTATCCAGGTGCTCAGTTTTTTTGACTAATAAATCAATATCATTGAGATTGCTTTTATAATAATTAACAATACCAGGTATTCCTTCAAGCAATAAAGTTAATAATAACATTGCGATAAGAATATAGAATATTCGGCTTTCTTTTTTAGTCATAAATATTACTCCTCATAAGAAAAGAACTCCTTATAATAAGCATCTTCGTCAATAGCAATCAGCAGGAAAGTAATACCAAAATGTTCTTTGTTCTTACCACGTTCCGAGCGAATATTCTGATTAAACCTGACTTGATCAAATTCTTCCAGCCTGGATAGTAACTCCAGTATTTCAGCAGGATTTGGACTATATCCTTCTATATTTATAATACCCTTATTTAATTCAAATGAAGATAGCCAGCTATTTTTGGGAATTAAGGTATTTATTTTTAATAGAATCTGAGGAATATTTATTTGTGGAAATTGATCAAAAGCAGCCCAATTATCTTCATAATTTAAAACGCTTTCCCTGGCAATGCGGACATCCTCTGTTTGTACAACTTTGTCATTATATGCCTGTTGAACCTGATTAAGTTGAAACATATTTTTAAGAAAAGGAATGGATAATAGAAATACTAATAGCAATAAAACAATACCACTAAAGCGTCCTTTTCTAAAACGGCTTTCCTGTGTAATAAAAGTTTCTGCTTGTTCAGGGTAAAAACCATATTCTTTTTGAGGTAAAGCTTTGCCAGCTATTTGTAACCATTTTTCTTTATTATTAATAATATCAACAGATGAAAAATCAATATCTGGATATTTGCTATCCCATAGCTCTTGAAATTGCAGTTTGAGATCTTTTTGTTGCAGATCTTTACGGTAAAAAAAGTCCCAGTTTTTTAATTGTTGATGAACAAACTGAGTTAACAAAAAATATTCCTCTCCCTGTTCACAAAAAATATTCTTCTTCTGTTGAGCCGTTTGAGAGTGTTTGTTTGTTGTGGCAAATAGCAGGCTGGCAGGGAATAGGCTGGATATTCTGATATTGTGCTTTATAAAGATCTCAAAGAGAGTATTAGCTCGCTGTTTAGAAAACCAGATAGCTCTATTATCAGTGGATAAACTATCGTGTTTTGCTGCTACTAAAAGTGATTGTTGGCATTCCGGGAGTAGTTCAGTCTGTTGATATTTTAGAACCGATAAAATATTATGTTTTTCAACCTGAGGTAATTGATAACCTGTAGAAACAAATTCAGAGGATGGTAAAAAGAGTGCTATGGATGGTTTTTTTATAGACGCAGGGATAAGTTGAGTTGCACCACTTAGTATAGACTCAGCAGAGTAATCATCAATTAATTGTGATTCACCTGTGTCTAAATCAATAATTTCATGCTCAAAAATCAGTAATGAAATATTAACTTTTTTTAATAAGGAATCATGTATATCAATAATAAAGTATTTTGATAAGTTAATGATTACTTTTGTGTAGAATGATTGGAACTTCATTGTTTCTCTTATTTAGGATTATATTTAATACTTTTATAAGTTCACTATATCAAATAAATCTCTGAAATGGGAATAGATAGTTAAAAAATAGATAAAATCTAAGGTTTGAGTATATTTTACTTAATTGTAAATAACCAAGTGTTATGGTAGGTTATTAATAAATTAGTCTTAAGGAGAATATTATATGCGAGAAATGAGTCCACAACAGGTAGATGAATACCTGCAAACATCAAGCAATAAGCCATTATTACTTGATGTACGTGAACCCTGGGAATATGAAATTTGTCATATTAATGATTCTGAGCTTATTCCTATGCAGACAATACCTACACACTTAAATCAATTAGAGAAAGATCAGGAAATTATTGTAATTTGTCACCATGGTGTGCGTAGTCGCATAGTTGGACAATTTTTAGAACAGGCAGAGTTTAAGAACATTATTAATCTTTCCGGTGGAGTCATGGCATGGGCACAAGATGTCGATAAAAATATGCCAACCTATTAAGCCTTTATATTTAATATACAAGGATTAAGATTTTGTTGATTAGTTATTCACATAGTGATGAATTATTTTACTTATAAGCTTATCTTTTTTAATATTATTGTTATATCATTTGAGTAAGTAACGGACTCAATAAAGTTTCTTTTCACATCTAAAGGAATCTAATGAAAGCTTTGGTCAAAAAATATGCAAAAGAAGGTCTTTGGTTAGAAGAT
>JAUVDT010000009.1 GCA_030595185.1 Gammaproteobacteria bacterium | reverse complement strand
GCATGTCTTCGATGCGTGAATTTGTGCATGAACCAATAAACACTTTATCAACATCAATATCAGTAATAGCCATGCCTGCTTTTAAATCCATATAAGCCAATGCTTTACGCATACCATTGGCTTTTACTTCATCGGCTTCATCATCTGGGTTAGGTACATTGGCATCAACGGCTACTTCCATTTCTGGTGATGTCCCCCAGGTAACCTGTGGTTTAATAGTAGCGGCATCCAATCTAATGATGCTATCAAAATGTGCGCCTTCATCTGAAACTAAATCATTCCAGTTAGCCACAGCTTGATCCCAAGTTTCGTCGGTTGGCGAGTACGGGCGACCTTTTACATAGTCGATTGTGGTTTGATCAACGGCGACCATGCCAGCACGAGCACCACCTTCAATTGCCATATTACAAACTGTCATACGGCCTTCCATTGATAATGCTGCAATCGCCTCACCACCAAACTCGATTGCATAACCCGTTCCACCCGCTGTGCCGATTTCGCCAATAATCGCTAATACGATGTCTTTAGCCGTAACACCTGCTGGCACCTGACCATCAACTGAGATCAGCATGTTTTTCATTTTTTTCTGAATCAAACACTGAGTTGCCATCACGTGTTCAACTTCAGAGGTACCGATACCATGGGCCAATGCACCAAAAGCACCGTGCGTAGAAGTGTGTGAATCACCACAAACCACCGTCATACCGGGTAATGTTGCACCCTGCTCTGGGCCAATAACGTGTACGATACCCTGGCGGATATCGTCCATAGTAAATTCTGTGATCGCAAATTCTTTGCAATTTTTCTCCAGTGTCTCAACTTGTAACTTAGCCACTGGATCTGTAATGCCTTCATCGCGCGCTGTTGTTGGCACATTGTGATCTGGAACTGCTAATAAAGAGTCTGTACGCCATGGGCTGCGGTTAGCTATCCTCAAACCTTCAAACGCCTGAGGTGAAGTCACTTCATGAATTAAATGTCTGTCTATATATATGAGTGCCGTACCATCTTCTTCAGTACGAACCACGTGTGCATCCCATAATTTGTCATAAAGTGTTTTAGCAACCATTATTCTCTCCAAACTCATCAGGCCAAATCTCAGACCCAGTATCGAGCACTGATAATACGCCCGACAAACAAATTACTCAAATTCATATTTTTCATATAAACTATTCCCAATAGGAATACATGAGATAATCAGAATGGACATACAAAACCTTAAAGCCTTCATCGCCGTGTTCGAGCACCAATCTTTCTCGAAAGCAGCCGAGCAGCTTAATATTACCCAACCCGCCGTCAGTAAGCGCATCGCTGCACTGGAACACGATTATAGTACGACACTATTTAACCGTATTGGCAAATCCATCATTCTTACGGAAGCAGGCGCCATATTATTGCCCAGCGCCCGACTAATTATTGAAGAGATAAAACGCAGTCACCAGAGCATACAAGGGCTCTCCGGACAACTCGGTGGAGAACTCAAACTGGCCACCAGTCATCACATTGGACTGCATCGACTCCCTCCCGTTTTACGGGCATTTAGTACCGCACACGAAAACGTCGAACTAGACCTGCATTTTATGGATTCTGAACAAGCCTGTGAAATGATTGAAAATGGCGAACTGGAACTTGCCATTGTCACCTTGCCAAGAAAGGCATCCAATAATTTGGTTACTGAATTAATTTGGCATGACCCACTCGTTGTCGTTGTCGGAAAAACACATGTATTAGCGAGTAGACAACAGATAACGACGGAAGACCTTATCGATAAACCAGCTATTTTACCTTCACATGAAACATTTACCCGCTCGATGATAGAACAACAATTGTCACTAAAACACATGCCGCCCATCGCTCTGGAAACCAATTACATGGAAACTATAAAAATGATGATTTCAATTGGTCTCGGCTGGGGAGTATTACCTAAAAGTATGATAGACGGTGAACTGGTAGAATTTGAAATAGAAGGCGTACACATGTCACGTGAACTGGGTGCTGTTTATCACCGTAACCGAACCTTGTCTTCAGCCAGCCTGGCCATGTTGAAAGTATTAAAAATAGCCCCGTTAAATAAAACTCATTAAGACAAGAAACAATATTAAGTTATTAATATAAATCAATATAAATAAGCTAATATATTGGTACAAGTAATAAACAAGCACCTTTAAGGAAGATACCCGTGACGAGACTCAATACAATTCTGGTAGGAATTTTTCTACTAGTTAACACGATATTAAGTTATGCCGAGACTATAAAATTAAAAAATGCGTCTAATAATGTTATGTCCGCCATATACCTCCCCGGTGAAAACGATGAAAGCCCCGTTTTACTTTTACACGGCTTTTTACAAACAAATGAGTTTTCAACGATTAATAGATTAGCAAGCACTTTAAACGAATTAGAATACAGCTTACTTAACCCAACACTGTCGCTTGGAATCAATAACAGAATGCAAAGTTTGTCGTGTGAAGCAATTCACACGCATTCACTAGATAGCGACGCAGAAGAGTTGAAACAATGGATAGACTGGTTATATGAAAAAACAGGAAAAAAAGTGACGCTTATCGGACACAGTGCAGGTGGCCCCGTCATTCTAAATTACATTAACAAAAATAATACAGCACGCATCAAGCACATTATTTTAATTAGCCTTTCATACTATGCATCTGGACCAGCTGCTAACGAAACGAAAGAACATGCTAAACTGGCGGTTGGTTTAATGAACAAGAACAAGGACCAACTTGGTACTTATGCCCTAAATTATTGTAAAACCTATCCAACTTATGCCAGTAATTTTTTATCCTATTACAATTGGAATACAGAAAAAACCAATCAAGTTATAGAAAAATTCAATAACAAGATATCCATCATCATTGGCACTAAAGACAAACGAATCGACAGCAACTGGCGACATCAACTGCAAAAGAAATACAACAATGTCACCTCAATTGAAGGTGCAAATCATTTTTTTGATAAAACACATGAGTTTGATCTAAATGATGCCATTGAAAACATACTTACCAATAAAATAAAACACTAATCATTATGCTATTAAGCGTCCGACAATACGCCATCATCTTTGCATTTATCATTATCAGTTTGATACTTGCATTTTCATATAAAATAAATTCAAACCTTAACAATACACAACAGGAGATAGAAAACTCTCAAAAAAAATCAGCCGAAACAGAACTTAAACATGCAATTAATCTAACGTTTAAAAATATCCAGAACAGCGCATCCACATTAAGCCAGTGGCAAGAGGTTAGACAACAAATAGAAAACCCAGAAATATTTGCATATTGGTATAGTGTTCGTTTCAAACAACTGGCTTTTGAATTACAAAAACACACTTCTGATTTAATGCTGTATGACATTACAGGCAATGCATTAACCAAACTAAATAACAGCACCCTGCCTTATTCAATCGATATCAATGGCATTGATAAACTTACATTTCGAATTACCAGCCCTCAAGAAATCATTTATATATCACCCATTTTCAACGCCAATGATGATAAACAGATTATTGGTTACATCAGTACACAATTACAAACCATATCACTATTAAAAACACTCAGCCCTTTCCACTACATCGAACTTGATTCACTTGTTTTCAAAGACACCAATAAAAATCAATACATAAACAATATAACACCCGAAATGTTTTATTATAGATTACATAAAACTGAAGGCATTATTTTACTTGAAAAACAAATGAGATCATCTCTCATTAATTTAATACTTGTTATCCTTATTCCCACACTACTTTTATATACTGCCATTATATATATTGTTGGCACACCCATGAAAGAGGTAGAAAAATATATAGATATTTTACGAACAAGCCCAGACCAAGCCAACAAAAACAAGTTGAAGAAAATATTTCGGGTTAAAGAGTTAATGTCTATTTATGACTCACTTAATACATACCACGCTGAACTCATACAAAAAGAAGAGCACCTTTCACTAACTTTAAATAGTATTGGCGATGCTGTTATAACAACTGATGATAAAAATAATATTGTTCGTATGAACCCTGTAGCAGAACAACTAACAGGTTGGTCGCTTGAAGAAGCTTTTGGCGAACCCATTAAAAACATATTCAAGATAATTAATGCATCTAATCGAACATCAATAAAGGACCCGTTTTCTTGCACCTTAAAAAATGGGGAAACACTACACCTAAGCAAAGATATTATTCTTATCTCTAAAAATAATCGCGAATACCACATCTCAGATTCTGCCGCCCCAATACGTGACGCTGAAAAAAATATTCGAGGCATCGTCCTGGTCTTTAACGATATAACTGAACAGAAATTAAAAGATGAACAACTACAACACAGCTTAAAAATGGATGCGCTAGGAAAACTAACTGGCGGCATAGCACACGATTTCAACAACCTTCTGGGCATTATATTAGGCTATGCAGAACTATTAACATTAAAATTCACCAACCAACCTGAACAGCTCGAAAGCATTAACCGAATATACAATGCAGGTGAGCGTGCCCGAAAACTAACAACAAAACTACTCGCCTTTTCACGTAAACAAGTTCACGACCTTAGCATTACAGACATCAATGAATTAATTTTGTCCGAGCAGCACATGCTAGAAAAGACACTAACTGCGCGTATAGAGCTAAACCTGAATTTATCTAAAGACCTCTGGCCAGTTCATATTGATAAAAGCCTCTTACAAGATGCCATTCTCAATATCTGCATTAATGCCATGCATGCTATGCCCGACGGAGGCTCATTAAGTATAAGTACCGAGAACATTCACTTTGATGATATAGACCAAAAATTCACTGAATTGGATACAGGTGATTACATTCAAATTTCAATTACTGACACTGGTGTCGGCATGAACAGTGAAACTCGTAAGAAAGTATTCGATCCATTTTTTACTACAAAAGGTGATAAAGGAACAGGACTCGGTATGTGCCAGGTCTATGGTTTTGTACAATTATCAGGGGGTACCTTACATGTTTATTCTGAGCAAGGTATCGGCACACGAATATCAATTTATCTTCCTCGTTATCAAGCCAGCAACGAAGAAAACAATAAAACAAACAACTCGGACTTAAATGTTAAAAAAATACCTTCAGGAACTGAAAGCATATTGATAGTCGATGATGAAGAGTCATTACTGGAACTTTCTTCTCAAATATTATCCACTCATGGATATACAATTCACCAGAGCAATAATGGAGAAGATGCATTAAAAATACTTGAACAACACCATATCGATCTTTTATTATCTGATGTCATTATGCCCAAAATGGATGGCCTTCAGTTAGCTAAAGAAGCAAAGAAATTAAACCCTAAATTAAAAATACAATTAATAAGTGGCTTTAGCGATAACATTAAAAACAAAGATCAAGACAACCTCTTACAAAAACAACTAAACAAACCTTTTAGTTCTTTACAACTTTTACAAAAAGTAAGAGAAATTTTAGATACTTAAGTGTACTAACAACACGAATCAATACTTTCAAGTAACACATGACGACTAATAGTACAGAGCGTACATTTAAGAGATATTGTTTTTACCGCAAATGAACGCGAATACACGCAAAAAAGTCAAAAGACTTTAGGTTTATTTATACAAGATAAAGAGCCTGTCATTCCGGTGGTGTTTTAACCGGAATCCAATGACTTAAAAACTAAAGCCGCTAGATTCCGGCTAAAACACCACCGGAATGACGACAATTTTTATTATAAAAAAGGTTTTGACTTTTTTGCGTGTATTCGCGTTCATTTGCGGTAAATATTTTTTGACTCTACGACCGCTTCAGGATGATTTTCGACATTGGATTATCTGAGCAATATTATTGCCAATGCCCAGCAACCTTTAAGATCAACTCTTTTTCTTTTTCCCTGGCTTCTTGTTACCATCATTATGACGAACTATTTTAGTTTGGCTGGCTTTATTCGTTCTCGCAGGTCGTGAATGTTTTTCAATATTTTTAAGAATTGCATTACGGTCACCTACTTCATAACCAGGCATTTTTATGCGCTTTATTTTTCCGCCAATCACTTTCTCAATATTAGCCAAAGAGCGTTCTTCTTCACGACTAACTAATGAAATAGCCTGGCCTTTCATGCCTGCTCGACCGGCTCGGCCAACACGATGCACGTAATCTTCTGCTAAGTACGGTAAGTTGAAGTTCACAACGTGTTCTAAGCCTTGTATATCCAAACCACGTGCTGCCACTTCTGTTGCGACTAAAACCTGTATTTTATCGGCTTTAAAATCAGCTATTGCTCGTCGACGTGAGCCCTGGCTTTTATCACCGTGACAAAGAGCCGCTTTAATTTTAGCCATTTTCAAACTTAGCATTAGTTCATCAGCTTGCGCTTTCGTACTGGTAAAAACTAATACTTTAAACCAGTTCTTTTCATCGATCAGATCAACAAATAACTCTGCCTTTCTGCGTTCTTCAACAGGATAAACCACATGCTCGATGGTATCCGCAATGGCATTTTGTTTAGCTACACTCACTACCTCATGGTTATGAAGTAACTTGTTGGCTAACTCTTTAACAGGCTGGGACATAGTTGCCGAAAACAATAATGTTTGACGCTTCTTTTTAGTTCTTTGTAGCAGAGTCTGAACATCTGCAATAAAACCCATATCCAACATTCGATCAGCTTCATCCAGCACTACAAATTCAACACCAGCAAGGTTCACATTACATTGCACAAGATGTTCCATTAAACGCCCTGGAGTCGCAATAAGCACATCTACACCTGCCTTCAGCTTTTTCTCTTGCGAACTCACTTTAACGCCACCGTATACCGCTGTTACTTTTAATGGCATAAATTGAGCATAAGCACCTATCGTTTCCGCTAATTGCTCAGCAAGCTCACGAGTGGGTGTCAAAATAAGCGCACGTGGGCTATCGGGTAAATTTGAATTTGGACGATCAACCATTTGTTGCAGGATAGGAATCGCAAAAGCAGCTGTTTTTCCTGTCCCTGTTTGAGCATTAGCCAATATGTCTTTTCCACGCCTTGCAGGAATAACAGCTTGTTGCTGTATCGGAGTCATCTGGCTGTAACCACATGCATCAAGGGCTTTTTGAAGCTCGGGCGCTAAGTCTAAAGACGAAAATATCATTGGAAGTCCTCTATGGAGATTGCTACGGTCAGAAAATGGTGCGCGAATTATAGAGGATTTCAACACTCTTCGTGAGATTGATTACTTCATCATCGCCACATCATATTAATACGGGTTTGAATGAATTATAGACCAGTGATTAAGCTATACCCCTATATCGACGAAGTTCACCTTTATTAAGACCATTATCATTAAGCATAGCCACTTGTAAGCCGCATTCAAAGTAAAGATAGGACATAGTTATCTAGCATCTGACCGCATTTTTCGATAATATGGCTGAGAAATTAACAAATTTAAAAAAGTTATTAGCCGTTTTGCAGTAGTAGGATGACAACATGTCTATGCACAATAAAAACCTGATTTTGAGACACCTTGACCTCTCATGGAACAAGGGTGAGTTTAATAAAATAAAAAGTTTCTTATCTGAACGTTTTTTCTATAAAACAACTTTCACCGATGAAATATTAGATGCTGACCAATATATTGAATTCATTCATATATTACGTGACGCAATGCCTGATTTATCGGTCGATATAGAGTTAATCATGAGTGAAGACAATCGCGTCATGACACAAATCAGTTTCTTTGGACCGGTTGTAAAAACATTTTATGGCATCCCAGCTAGCGATAAAATTATTACTTTCCCGGCTGTTTCAATTTGGGAAATAGAAGATAATAAAATCACCAGCGTAGACACTCTGATTGATATGACCGGTATTGGCCGACAATTAGGTATGCCAGTCGCACCGCAAATACCTCTTAGTATTCGCTCTCATTCAAGCTTAAATGTGAACACTAGCAAACAAGCCCCTTAATTAGCAGCTTCTCTTGTATAGTAATCTGATAATGCGGACAAGGGCCCGTTATTAAGCTTGCTAAGTTTATCTAATTGCGTTCGATAATCTGATGGAGCAAGACAACGCCTACAAACTGCCCAGGCATTACGAGTTGCTTCATGTTTGAACATTTCACCATAATAACCTTGCTCACCGAAAAACTTGATTAAACCTACTTTGGCAGTCGTTCGATAATAAATACCGCCCGTGGTCATATTAGACAGAAAGTAACTCATTTCTTCTGCAGTTACATTGGCTATTTTTAATTCTTCTTCCTGAATACCATGAAACCGTAATACACTGGGTACATCTTTTATCATTTGCTCCAGATTTGCAAAACCGGCCAATGACTCTGAAGCACTCTGCCGATTTCTTGCTTTAATTTGCATATGACGAGATAAAAGCAAACTAATAATAGAAAATGCAAACGCACAAATTGCCGCTACATCACCAATTGACACCTTCGAAACTGTTTCATTTAAAATACTCATTAAATTTACCTTCCTTAGTTATATTAAAATTTATCTCCACGGGTAATAAAAAAAGACTGCTACTTCCACTCCTTCATCACCTGTTGCTATATCTACACGATATACGCTACCCGATGCAGCTAATAACCTAAAACCAACACCATAGGTATAACGCTGTTCATCCCAAAGCTCAGATGATACTTCTGAGACACTACCGGCTTCAGCAAAAAAAGCAATCTGCTTACCTGTTCTCACATCTTTCCAAAAGAAATAATTAAAAGGTACTGCTTCTTCTGTCAAATTCCATCGATATTCTGCACCAAGAAAGGCACTATGACCGCCTGTGAAACGTGATTGTGGATATGAGCGCAAACGCTCCAAGCCTCCTAATGTCATTGCACTTCCATAAGTACGAGCCAAAACCAAATTATCAACCAATGTTTGCTCTGTCTGCAAACATTCAACATTAGCACTGCAATTTAAACCTAATTCACTACGAATATCAGCCTCGTTAGTATTACCAATCGTTCTTACATGCGCATCTGATTGAAAATAATTAACAACTAAAGTATCTGCTTTACTAAGCGGTAGATAATACAAAAAATTATAATTGATAACGTAAAAATCAGGATTGTTAACTTCATCTTCATTTGGATGATCAATATAATCCATACCAAATCTAAAGCCTTTACGAGGATCAAGATAATCATCTGTTAGATCAATAGAAAAGCCTAATAAATGACTAACATTTCGAGTTGAAAAAGATGAATCTAATTGCTGAATTAAGTTACCACTGGAATCAAGAACAGCATTCAACGAAGATTCAAATACTGTACGCGAATAGAAATAATTAAAGCGACGATTATTTAATGAATAATCCAGACGAAAAATATTTTCTGCAGCCTCCCCTACGTCAAGAATCGTATAATCATCACCATCAGAACCATCCATTCCACGTACAGCATATTCATTGACTGCTGCTCTATCTATATCACTTACCTGTATGGATAAAAAAAGCTCATTACCGAGCAACGGCACCTCATCAAATTTGGCGACTCGTCCTGACGCATCTCCTGTAATTTCTACAAATAGAGCATCTGCAGTTGTATCGAATAAATTTGACGCACTTCCCAATAAGAAAAAACCTTCTCCGATTCCTGGATAGCTATATGGAAGTGGTACTACTAAATAAGCATCTTCTTTAGGAAATTGATCACGTCTTCTGTCTGAATACCAACTAGCACTTATCGAGCCGGCAAAAGAAACCAGAACAAAAAAGACGACTAGATACCTCATATAGTATTCATCCTTGTATATTTTAAGGGCTTAAATATGCTATAAATTAACAAACTCTTTTTAATAAAAAGATATTATCATTAAATCGTAATAATTTATTATTTAACTATCAATTAAAACGACTATATAACATATGCCACACACAATTCTATGGAAAAAAAATGGAGTTATTAGAAAATTTAATGGAACAATAAGCGGAGAAGAGATTTTACAATCTAACTTCGATCTACAGGCACACCCAAAATTCTCTGACCTGAAATATATCATAAACGACTTTATATCAGTCACCGGGCACACCATCGAATTAGGCCATACAAAAGCATATGCTGTTTCAGATGACGTCATCTCAGAATCAAAGCTTGAACTTAAGATTGCTATTGTCGCTACCCGGAAAGATTTGCTTGAACTAGCTAAGCATTATGAGTCTCAAATGACTAATATGTATTTTGATTGTGAAATATTTAAGTCCAAAGAAAGCGCTCACCAATGGGTTGAGAGTTAATCGCTTACCTCTAAGAAACCAAATATTTTTTAATTTCATTGGCATATTTTTTGCTTTTTCAATAACTACAGCAACGTTAAAATTTATTTCTTTACATCAGAGGACAAAATACTCTCAAGTTTTGCAACAAGATCTCGTGGACTAAATGGTTTACTTAAATAATCATCTGCACCAGACTGAGCAGCCTTCTCTTTATCTGCTGCTTGCCCAAAAGCACTAACTATCATGATAAAAAACTTATCACCATTTGGTAGTTCTCTTATTTTTTTACAGACATCAAACCCACTCATACCCGGCATACCAACATCTAGCAACACCAAATCCGGATTTTCTGAAACAACCATTTCAAAAGCTTGCACACCATCTTCTGCTAACACAAATTGATGCCCAGCTTTTTCAACAGCATAAGACATTGCCTCTCTAATAAGAGGTTCATCATCACAAATAAGAACTTTTTTAGTAGCCTTACCACTCATAACCATTTCCTACACCACACACAACTATGCATCAACTATTTATTAAACAAACTCAGGTAAAACAAACTTAAAACTACTACCTTTGGGTTTATTATGTTCGACCCATATTTGACCATGATAATGCTCAATTATTTCTTTACAAATATTCAAACCAAGACCACTACCACCATGATTTCGCGTTTCAGAGCTATCAACCTGATGGAAGCGATCAAAAATCTGCTCCATCTCATCATCAGGCAAACCAATTCCATTATCATCAATTGATACTTCAAATCCTCTGACAACATCATCTTCATTTAATTTAATTTCAACCGATGACAAATTTATTGAAACTTCACCATCATGGGTAAATTTCAATGCATTTGAAAGAACATTAGTAAGAACCTGAGCCAGCTTATCACTATCAATATTGACATTAAATTCACCTTCATCAATATGAACAAGAAAGTCTACGCCTTTTTTATCAAACGCGGCCTTGAATAAATTATAACTATTCTCAAGAATCAGTTTTAGATTAGAAACCTCATCTTTCCATTGCATCATGCCAGAATCTATTTTTTGTAAATCTAAGACATCATTTATTAACCGCCCTAAACGATCTGCTTCATCATTAATTATTTTTAGATAACGCCGCCGATTTTCAGAACTCATGTCATCAATATCATCTTCTAAAATCTCTGCAAAAGATTTAATTGATGTTAATGGTGTTCGTAACTCATGTGATACTACCGATACAAATTCAGACTTAATATTATTAAGAGACACAAGTTCTTCATTCGCCTTTTCCAATTCAGCAGTACGCGTATGCACTATATCTTCCAGATGTTCAGTTAGCTCCTTTAAAATTTTATTTTTTTGCTCAAGCTCGTTCTCTGCTTGTTTTTTTTCTGTTATATCAGTTGATATTTCTACAAACTGGTAAGGGTTACCAAGTTCATCCATAAACGGAACAATACTGGTACTTAACCAGATCATCTGACCCGATTTATTAAGGTTACAGATTTCCCCTTTCCATATATCCCCTTGTTTAACAGTCTTCCAAATATTTTTAAAAAAAGCATCGGTATGAACACCCGATTTCACCAGGTCATGCTTCTTACCAATAACTTCACTGCTTTTATAGCCAGTAATTTTTAAGAATTTATCATTTGCATAAAATATATAGCCATTATCATCAGTAATACTGACAATGGAATGCTCATCTAATGCATGCTTTTGTGTTTCTAAATCTTTAACAACCTGATTAATGATTTGTTCTTTTTCATATAAATTCTTTGATGCATTATTCAGCGCAATGGTGATTTTTTCCAACTCAATAGAACGATGAGCAACAGGCATAGTATTACCTGTTTTATCACTTATATTATCTGCGAATTCAGCCGCTTCACCTAGCTGATTCATTGGCTTTCTTAAAAAAAGTAACAACAAACCTATCATTAATAAAATAAGAACTCCTGCATTAAACAGGAAGTCATACATACGCTGATAGGCGTGTTGATATGTAGATTCTAAACTGTAATGGAAGCGTACCCAGCCAATCAAAGATCCACTACTAACCGGCTCCCATAAAACAATTTCTTTATCATATTGATTGATTAGTATAGTTTTCGGTGGTGTCAAAACTTTAGCATCGAAGCGACTATTCACTATTTCATTTTCGACGGCAACATCACTTAACACTCGACCATCTTTATCTGTAATTTGTAAATTCAGAACCCCAGGATAACTGGCAGCATTTTGTAATAATAAATCGAGTGAGGTGTAGTCTCTAATTAGCAAATATTTAATACTTGTTTGAGAAATATTTTTTGCAACTACTCGTGTTTCTTGTAGTTTTGTACCTACAACATAACTAATTTCATCTTGCACTTCATTGATCACATATATTGGTAACATAACAGCCATCAATATGCCGCAAATAACCGCGACCTGTAAATCAAGTTTTCTAGGTAGTAATCGATATAATGTCATTACAAATCATTTATTATTATTTTTATTCAAAAGGCTTAGTTAAGGTTCTAATAATGTCGTATTCTTGATCATTGGTAGCAGCGAAGCCATCGTATTTTTTATCCAGTGCTTTAATAATTTTTCTATGTTCGGGGTTATTTACATTAAGAGACAAAAATGCTTTTTTAAGTTTTTGAAATATTTCTTCATCCAGTTCAGAACTAGCCGCTAAATTATAAGGCGGCAAATGCGCTGAGCTATGTAGGATTCTCAAACCTTTTCCCTGCCACTTAAAAGCAGTTGTGTCTTTTAATATACCGGCATCATAAAAACCACGCATAACACCGCGGGCTATATTGTCATAATGACCAACAAACTTATAAGAACCTAATGTATCCAGTTTAACACCAGCTCCAACCACCACGGCTCTTTGTAACAATGCAGCAGGATCACCAAAAGCAAAGTTTTTACCAACTAAGTCCTCAATTGTTTTTATCGGACTGTCTTCTTTAACAACGATCATAAGTTGAAAAGAGCTTCTATTATTTGTTACTGTTTTCACAATGAGCCGGGTTTTACCCATGGCATGCGATTTAATGTACGCAACGGGTGTTAAATAAGCCAGTTCAACTGTATTGTCTGATATTTCTTTAATCGCTGTTTTCATACTAGGAGAGAGCTTAAGCTCAACAGGTTGTTGCAGCTCTTTACTGAGATAATCGGTTAATGGTACGAGACGCTTATGCATCACTGCCGGTATATCCATTGCTACAGAACCAAAGCGGATAGGCTCAGCTGATAGCGGCTGGTTAAGCAGTAAAATCACTAAAACCGCTAAGCTTTTAATGAGAGATAAACGACTGTGTACTTTATTCATTTTTTAGAACTCTTTATGGACTGATCGTGTTATTCACAATTTCTGCCATAAAGTATAGAAGTTAACTAAAAAATTACTGATAAAACATTAATATTTATAGTGTTTTTTAAGGTTTATTTGATAAATATCTATGGTTGTTTGACTGGCTTCATATAAAAGCCATTATCGATATTATAAATAGCCATCGATAACGTATCATTTGCGTTATTTGTATCGATAGTTGCAGCTAAACCATTATAACTACCAGTAAAAGAACCACAGTTACCGTCTAATGTCACAACTACAGAATATTCGTTTTTACTACCAGTATTAATTATTGAAAAAGCACCGCTACTAATTGCGCATGTAGGCGCACTAGGTGTATCGAAAGTACCAGTAAAACTACCATCGGCTGTAATTGCCAGGTCCCAAACTCCATTTGAACCAGAATAGGACCAATCGCCAGTTAACCTGCTTAAATCAGCACCTCGAAAATACTTATCATCAAACACCATTAAATAATCACTATTAAATGGTGCAGATATGTTCCCTTTAATTTTTGTAGATATATATGCATTACCATCAAAGCTTGTAGTGCCACTCTCAGTCCCTGAAATATAATAATTAGGTCCAAAAATTATATTTTGGCCTACAAAACCTGGTGAATCATTTGTATACAAAATATCGTTATCGATATCATAAAAGAAAACTTTATTATCACTTGTATATAAACCAACGCCGGGCTGTTCAATTTGTGTTAATTCGTTTTGCGTAACAGACCCTGATCCCGATGTAATTGCAATAGGTGAATTACTAAACCCCCCTTCCCATATACCCTGACCTAATTCATTTGGCGTAAAATTGCTTGAGGATTCCTCACCACCACATGCATTTAAAACCAATGGCAATGCTGCCAATGCGTTTTTAACTTTCATCTTCCTTAATCCCAATTTTAAATATATCGCCGAAGTAATATCTGTTTTATTTATCACAGCTTAATATATGTACAATCTGCTAACAAGTTACCGCGATAAGCTGGTTTATTTATTCAGGTAAGCGGTCTTTTATGAGTTGTTTTAACTCTTCAATGGAATCGCACTGGTTAATTTCCTCACTACCGATTAACAACTCAACCGTTTCATTACCGTAATAGACGGCAGGTAAGTCCTCAGCCTGATCACTATGCTGTGTCTTCCACTCATCTCGATGTAAGAATTCCATTTCGTATTGAATGCTGTTTAGAAATGTCTTCCATTCATCTCGCATTGAAAAGGCCGAATGCGTAATGGCACACAACTGACAATCATAGGTTGAAGGAGAAAAGAGTTTATGCGCGATATCAGTAACGGTATTGAACAAACCACTATCGGCGTTATAGACAAAGATAAGTTTTTTAGCCATTTTATTACTACCTGTATTTTTATTTTTAGAGTAGGTAATGAATAACTAGTTCAATAGTAACTTGAACATTAATTATGAGGCCTGATGTAGAAATGTGTGACCACTACCGATAAAAATGCCGCCCCAGCCGCTATCAAGAAAGTATTAGTTGAGCCCAGTGTATCCCAACTCAATCCGCTTAATAAACTACCTGCCGCCCCACCTGCGCCAAAACTAACACTGGCATACAATGCCTGACCACGGCCCTGATGTTTACCAACAAAGGTTTGGTGAAACAAAGAGATACCAACGGCGTGAAAAATACCAAAACTTGCGGCATGTAATAATTGCGCCAGAATAATCATCGATGGATACTCCACAAAATAAGCAATCATTAACCACCTTATAGTCGTTAAAGACAGCGCAACAACCAGCAAATACCGATGCCCGTATTTTGGAAGCCATTTGTGGATATATAAAAATACGATGACTTCGGCGATGACACCTAAAGCCCATAACCAACCGATCATACTGCGGGCATAATTGTGGTCTTCAAGATAAATAGTATAAAACGTATAGTAAGGCCCGTGACTTAATTGCACTAAAAAACACACCACCAATAATGCAATAACTTGTGGTTGTTTGATAATACTGAGAATACTGCTTTGAATATGTTGATGCGGTGCATGAGACGACTCGGGCACCAGAAAACTACTCAGCATAATTGCCGCATACAATACAAGCAGCATGACAGGCACAAGGCTAATCGACTGACTTTCAAGTAACATGCCCATAATGACAACAGCCGCTACAAAACCTAAAGAACCCCATACACGAACTTTGCTGTAATCATGCTCATTTTCACCGAGATGATTCATAGTGGTTGCTTCAAATTGCGGCAATGCGGCATTCCAAAAAAAACTGAAACTCATCATCACCGCTGCAACCCACCAATACGATTGGTCGTAAAAAATCAGTCCGAAAATAAGAAATGACAAGATACTTGCAAGCCGTACAATTTGCATACCTTTGCCAGTGTGGTCGGCGATCCAACCCCAAATATAAGGCGCAATAATCTTGGTCGCCATAATAATGGCAATAAGCTCACCAATTTGGCGAGCATCAAAATTTAAAGATTTGAGATACAGCCCCCAGAAAGGAACCAGTACGCCGAGAGCAGCAAAATAAACCAGATAAAAACCGGATAAGCGCCAATAAGGAACAGTTTGGGGTTGCTCCATAATGGAGCGACTAGCGCACTGCCAGCATTAACTAATGCCAGCAGGAATGACAGGTGTCGAACATTCAACATCACCACATTGAGCTTTAAAACGCATCATGTGATCCATTAATACCAATGCCATCATAGCTTCAGCAATAGGCGTAGCGCGAATACCAACGCATGGGTCATGACGACCATGTGTAACCACTTCCATTGCTTCGCCATTAATATCCACACTGCGACCTGGAAGACGCATGCTGGATGTTGGTTTTAATGCAATATGCGCCACAATGTTTTGACCTGAAGAAATACCGCCTAAAATTCCACCGGCGTGATTACTTAAAAAGCCTTCTGGTGTAATTTCATCGCGGAACTCAGTTCCTTTAGCGGCAACGCAATCAAAACCATCACCAATTTCCACGCCTTTAACCGCATTGATAGTCATCATGGCGTAACCAACTTCTGCATCTAATCGATCAAAAACAGGTTCACCTAAACCCGGCGGCACACCTTCAGCAACCACTGAAATTTTTGCACCTACAGAGTTACCTTCTTTACGAAGTGCATCCATGTAGTCTTCCATCTCGGAAACTTTGTTTTTATCAGGACAGAAAAAAGCATTGTTGCGAATTTCTTCCCAGTCGAAATCTTCTATTTTGATAGGGCCTAACTGAGATAAATAACCACGAATTTTAATTCCATAACGATCGGCTAAATATTTTTTTGCAATACCACCGGCTGCAACACGCATTGCAGTTTCACGTGCTGAAGAGCGACCACCACCACGGTAATCACGGAAACCAAATTTCTGTGTATACGTGTAATCGGCATGACCGGGGCGGAAGGTATCAGCAATATTTCCATAATCTTTTGAACGCTGATCAACGTTTTCGATCATTAGACCAATTGGCGTACCCGTGGTTTTACCTTCGAACACACCCGATAGTATTTTGACTTGATCCGGTTCACGGCGCTGAGTTGTGTGTCGGCTGGTACCCGGCTTTCGGCGATCTAAATCGGCTTGCAAATCTGCTTCTGTCAGTTCCAAACCCGGAGGGCAGCCATCAACAATACCCAATAATGCCGGGCCGTGACTTTCACCACTGGTGGTTACAGTAAATAGTTTGCCGATGGTATTTCCAGACATGCAGAGAATCTCTATTAGTTGTTTTCGATTATTCTAGCATGAAGAAACAATAATTTGACCGCAAAAGCGACAAGGATTCGCCAAGGCCGCATCAAGACAATCAAGCAAAATCCTGTTTTGAATGCCGCAAACCATCCTGAAGCTATCATAAAAATCAAAATCAAAAGATTTCACCGCAGAGGCGCAGAGAGCACAGAGGAAAAACAAAGAAAAAATAAGGTAATCTTATCCTGAAACAGCCTATGCACATTACTTTACCTAAATAAGTGATAGATATATAAAAGGTTTTCTCCGCGCGCTCTGCGTCTCGGTAACCGCTCCTGCGTTACTCTACCTCCTGCGTCCATGCAGTCGTCTGCGGTAGGTTCTGTTTTTTTGACTTTAACGCCTGATTTGGGCTTTTGCTAGTATTTAAACTGTGAAACCAAGCCTTGCAGTTCAGATGCTAACTGCGCTAGATCTTGACTGGATGAAGATAACTGATTTGATGCTTCTGCATTTGATTCAGCAACATGGCTAATATTCACCACGTTTTGATTAATCTCTTCAGCAACAGCACTTTGTTCTTCAGATGCAGTTGCTATCTGAATATTCATGCTGGTAATAGTCGCTACAGAATCAGTAATTTCATTTAAAGATTTGCCGGCATTAGACGCTTGTTCAACACTCGCAGCCGCTTTTTCTTGCCCACTGGTAATCGCCTCTACCGCAGCACGCGCCTGTACTTGCAAACTATCAATCATTGATTCGATTTCAGTTGTAGATTCCTGAGTTCGACTCGCCAAAGTTCTAACTTCATCGGCAACTACCGCAAAACCGCGTCCTTGCTCCCCTGCACGCGCCGCTTCAATTGCCGCATTCAAGGCAAGTAAGTTAGTCTGCTCTGCAATGCCTTTAATAACATCCAACACAGAACCAATTGATTGTGCATCCTGCGATAACTTATTAATAACGTTAGAGCCGGTTTCAATTTCATTTGCTAGTGAATTAATAGAGGACACTGTTTCGCCTACAATTTGCTGACCTGCTTTAGCATTATCATCTGCTTGTTGAGCAGAATCAGCCGCTAAATTCGCGTTCGAAGCCACTTCCTGTACTGTTGCTGTCATTTCAGTAATAGCAGTTGCTACTTGTTCTGTTTGCTGGCGTTGTTGCTGTGAACCAGTTTGAGTCTGATCAACAATGTTTGATACATCGCTCACGACAGTCGATAAATTTTCAACACTACTAGCCACTTGAGAAACAAGAGCCTGTACTTTACTGGCAAAACTATTAAAGCCTTTTGCCATCACTGCTATTTCCGACTTACCGCTTTCATCAAGGCGACGGGTCAAGTCACCTTCACCTTCGGCTAAATCTTCCATTGCGTGAACTGCAGCATTAATAGGAAGTGTAATCATTCTGGACATGAAAAAGGCAACCAATATGCCAACCACTATGCCGATAATCATCCATATCAATACTTCTGCACTGGCACCATTGGCTTCTTCTTGCAATTCAGAACTGGTTGAATGAATCACTTCTTTTAGCTCATTAACCAAGCTACCTAAATCTTTTTGCATGCTTTGAACGATAGGGCCAATTTCAGTTTTAACCAGATAAATATCCGTACGATATTTCTCTGAAGCATGCACTTCAGTAATAATATCCAGGCCTTGTTTAAAACCCTCAATAGACTTAACTAAATTGTCGATGACTTCTTCTTGTTCAAAGGTATACAGCTCAGGATTATCTGTAATCGTTTTAAGTTTAGTCGCCATAACATCCCTGAGAGATGACATATTGTCTATATTTACTTTGGCTCTAAATGCCAAAAAAGTTCTCAATTCCCCTAACAACTGAGCAGTGTAATAACGCAAGTCATACAATGCTTTTCTGTAATCACTCCGTTTACCATCCTCATTATCTTCTTCAAGATCAGAACCAATCATTTGGCTGATCATTGCCTGAATTTGTTGCGCAAGAGGATTTGATTTTTCAACTGATATTTTTAAGGCAGGAATATTTTCAACATCGCTAGCCACTAATTCAACCATACGGTTTTTATAAACAGATAATTTTTGTAAATTAGCAGATACATTCTCAATGCCAGATCGATAAGCATTATTGTTCATAACAAAATCATAACCACCAAGTTCTGTAGCTAATTTACTGGCGTCATCAAGATGTGAAAAATAGGCTTCTTTATAATCATTGTTTTTTGTCAGTAAATAAAAACCCAGCGCGCTACCTATGGCTTCCAAACGGGTTTCTAAATTCTGTGCTGATAATACAACCGGCTGAATCTCTTCTGTTACGTCACTGATACCGTTACTTAAGTTCACAAAACGGCTAAGCGTACTTAAAGAGACAATTAACAAAACAGCAATTATCATCCCAAAGCCAAATAGTATTCGGCCTCGAATAGAGGAACTATCAATGAAAGGAATTTTATTTAGGTGGCATTTTTCAAGAAAAGTGCTCATTGGTTCTCCAAATTGAATACCAGAAAATTTTAGCGGCTTAAAAGCTTACCAATAGATATAGCAGCTTAAAAAAATATTGTGGTATTTTTGAGGAATCATCTGATAATTTTGTAAGAAAAATCCTACAAAATTATCAGTGACTGGGTTTTATTAGAATTTAACTGAATTGAAATGAGTCTTTATGTTGTAACAATTGCTCATAAGTCAAAAGAAAGACACCGTCTCCGCCCCTTTCAAACTCTAACCAGTAAAAATCTACTTCTGGTAATAACTCTTCCAACGCATGCTGCGAGTTACCAACCTCAACCACCAAAATACCATTAGGGTTCATGTAGTTAGCGGCCTGATTAAGGATAACTTTAACTAAATCCAGGCCATCATTTCCAGCAGTTAAGCCCAGTTCAGGCTCACTTTTAAATTCATCAGGTAATAACGACATGTCTTCAGCATCCACATAAGGTGGGTTTGTTACGATAATGTCGTACTTTCGGCCTTCTAGCGCCGAAAAGAGGTCAGATTCATAAACTGTGACTTGATCTTCTAATTGATGGTTTTTCACATTTTGTCGGGCAACATCTAATGCAGCAGGTGAAATATCAGCAATATCGACATCAGCCCATTCAAACGCATAAGCACTGGCGATACCAATACAGCCGCTGCCGGTACATAAATCTAAAATACTATCGACTTGTTCAGGATCAACCCATGGTTCAAAACGGTTTTCGATCAGTTCTGCTATTGGTGAACGCGGCACCAACACATTTTCATTTACATAAAATTTTAAGCCGGTAAACCAGGCTTCATTGGTTAAATACGCAGCCGGTATACGTTCGATGATTCGGCGTTGATACAACGCCAACACTTGCTCACGCTCTGCTAACGTTAGACGTGAATCAAAATAACTTTCGGTAATATTGAGTGGTAAATGTAGACTAGATAGTGCAATAAATACGGCTTCATCCAAAGCATTGGACATGCCGTGTCCATACCAGAGTTCAGCTTCATTAAAGCGGCTAACCCCATAACGAATAAGATCACGCATGCTGAGTAACTCTGCCGCTACGGCCGACACATCAAAAGAAATTGTAGGTTTTGTATCAGACACTCAGGTCGCTCCACATGTAGTCTAAAAAATTACGCTTTCACTCATCGCCACAGCCACCTATAATAGCTAGCAATTTTAGCTTAACCAAGAAATTATATGCGATCATATTTAATCTGGATGTTTACTGTATTGCTAACAATGTTTAGCACCCTTTCACAAGCTAGCGAATCATTAATGATTCATAACGCCTGGATCCCCGAAATGCCTCCGGTTAGCCGCGTTCACGCAGGCTTTGCCAGCTTTCATAATGCCAGTGACAAAACCGTTGAAATCGTTTCCATCAGCAGCCCAGACTATGCTCGCATTGAAATGCACTTAAGCAAAGAAGTTGGCGGTATGGCGCGCATGATACCGCAGAAATCTCTTATTGTGCAGGCCAATCAAATGCTAACGCTAAAACACGGCAGCTACCATTTGATGATGTTCAAACCGAAAAGAAAGCTAAAAAGTGGTGATACAGTCCAGCTAACTATTCAGTTATCCAACGGTACAGAACAAACAATGACAGCGACTGTGAAAAAGTCATCTCAAGCAAACACACATCAACACCAACATCACTAAAACCGGTTTACTGATACTCACTTATGAATGTTAAAATTAAAACACTGATCTTTTATATCCTGCCTCACCACTTTATATCCTGGATTTCTTATTTTCTGGCTCATATTACCTGGCCACCAATAAAGAACCGTTTCATCGATCTTTATAGTCACTTGCACCCTATTAGTCTTGATGATGCCATTATCAAAGACCCGCATGAATTTGAGTCACTGAATGCATTTTTTACGCGTGAACTAGAGCCTTCTGCACGGCCTCAAGCGCGTGGAAAAAACACCTTAGTTTGCCCTGTTGATGGCAGAGTAAGCCAGGCTCAGGCAATTGAAAACGGCCGCATTTTCCAGGCAAAAGGTCAGGATTATTCATTACTTGAATTAGTTGGCGGCATTAAAGAATTAGCCGAACCATTTGAAAACGGCATGTTCAGCACCATTTATTTATCGCCTACTGATTACCACCGTATTCATATTCCATTAGCCGGTGAATTAACCGACACTGTTTATGTACCGGGTCGTTTGTTCAGCGTTGCACCGTGGACTGTTGAAAACGTGCCGCGTTTATTTGCACGCAATGAACGTGTCGTGTGTAAATTTAATACCGCTGCTGGCCCTATGATCATGATTTTAGTCGGTGCGATAAATGTATCGGGCATCGACACAGTTTGGGGTGGTTGTGAAACACCACCGAGTGGCTGGAAAGTAAAACACCGCAAATATGATGACGTAAAAATCAGCCTGAAAAAAGGTGCTGAAATGGGTCGCTTCAACCTTGGTTCAACAATAATTTTGTTAACACAAGATAATGTGACTTTTGATGAAAGCATTGTTCCGGGTAAAGCGACAATGATGGGACAAGCATTAGGTACGTTTAAGTAAAACCAAACAAAAAGAAACACCTGTCGCAAACAACCTTCGTCATCCCAGCATGCCTCTAGCTGGGATCCAAAAACTTAAACACTGGATTCCAGCTTAAACATCGCTGGAATGACGAAGTTATGATCGACTTCTGACTTACGACTTACGACTTACGACTAGAATCTAAGCCCTGTCAAAAGGAAAAGCCAGCACGTCGCTGATTTCGGCTTTTCCTGTCAGCACCATTAACAAACGATCCAGACCAATTGCCACACCGGCACATTTTGGAAAGCCTGCTTCCAATGCCTGTAAAAAGTGCTCATCTATCGGCATAACATCTAAACCCGCCAACTGACGTTTCTTATTATCGGCTTCAAAGCGCTGACGTTGTTCATGCGCATCGGTTAATTCATTAAAACCATTAGCTAACTCCAGCTCACCATAAAATACTTCGAAGCGCTCCGCCACACTACCATCCGCGCTAATAGTGGCTAATGCACATTGTGATGCGGGGTAATCGTATAAAATCGTAAAGCCTGTTCGATTGAACGCGGGTGCCACGGCTTGCGTTAAAATCCAGTCCAGCCACTCATCAACATTGTCATCCGACATACCCTGCGGTACGTCTATTTGTTGCCGTACACAGCATTGTCGACAATCTTCAACACTGATACTAAGAGGATCAATACCAACGCTTTGCATAAACGCTTGCTGGTAGCTGACCTTGTCCGTCTGGGTACTCAACTCGTTCTCTTTTGATAATAAATCAAGCAAGCTGCTGACTTCCTGCATCAATTGTTTGTAATCAAAACCGAGGCGATACCACTCCAGCATCATAAATTCTGGGTTATGGAAGATGCCCTGTTCTTCACAGCGATAAACTTTACAAATTTGATAAATAGATGGATAGCCCGATGCCAATAAACGTTTCATTGGGTATTCTGGTGATGTTTGTAAATAGTAGTTTTGATGCTGCATGTTGGTAACAAAACTTTCTATGTGTAAATCCGTCACTGCCGCAATAGAAATTGATGGCGTATCCACTTCCATGACATCAAGTTGCACAAAAAAAGCCCGAATACTTTGCAGCATGCGGGCTCTTTTTTGCATTAGCTCAATATCAGCAACAGACTGCCAGTGTTGAGTGCTCATGTATTCGTTATGGTCTGCTTAAGATTTAACGCGTGATACATATTCACCAGTACGAGTATCAATCTTAAGCATTTCACCAATCTCAATAAATAAAGGCACTTTAACAACCGCACCTGTTTCTAGCGTCGCAGGTTTAGTACCACCTTGCGCCGTGTCGCCTTTAAGACCCGGGTCAGTATCAGCAATAGTCAATTCAACAAAGTTTGGTGGTGTAACCGATATTGGTTCGCCATTCCAAAGTGTCATTACGCACTCTTCCTGGGCTTTCACCCATTTAGCCGCTTCAGCCATCGCTGTTTCAGTCGCCGCGAATTGTTCAAATGATTCTGGCTGCATAAAGTGCCATAATTCACCGTCACCGTACAAAAACTCTACGTTGACTTCCTCAACATCAGCAGCCTCTACCGATTCACCTGATTTAAAGGTTTTTTCTATAGTACGGCCTGTTTTCAGGTTTTTCATTTTTACACGGCTAAAGGCTTGGCCTTTTCCCGGCTTAACTAATATGTTTTCAGTAATGGAACAAGGGTCACCATTCAACAATAGCTTTAAGCCGTTTTTAAATTCGTTTGTACTGTAAGTCGCCATAAATATCACCGTGAATAAACCAAGGCGCAATAATACCGAAAAAGCCCTCATTAATACACTAACAGGCCGTATAATATGGATCTTTTTACAGGTTAGTTTAGGTTTTTATGAGCATCGACTGGCAACAACAATTATGCAATAACATTAAATCAGTCGATGACTTAATTAAAACAACCGCTAATGAAAAGCTAAGAACTGTCTTTTCATCGCATGCTAATCAACAATTCAAAATTAAAATTCCCACCGGCTTTCTTTCTAATTTGTCAGATATCGAGAATGACCCACTTTTAAAACAAGTATTACCCCATGCCAATGAAACTCAATTAACAGAAGGTTATCTTCATGACCCCGTTGGTGATATGGATGCAATGGCAACACCCGGCTTAATTCATAAATACAAAAATAGAGTACTTTTTATTGTTACCGGTGCTTGTGCAATTCATTGCCGATATTGCTTTAGACGACACTTCCCTTATTCCGATGCGCAAATTAATAAAGAAAATTGGGAACCCGCATTCAATTATTTACGTGAACATAGTGAGATCTCCGAAATCATTCTTAGTGGTGGTGATCCGTTAATGGTTTCTAATGAGAAGTTG
Organism: Gammaproteobacteria bacterium; assembly: GCA_030595185.1. Taxonomy (GTDB): domain Bacteria; phylum Pseudomonadota; class Gammaproteobacteria; order SZUA-229; family SZUA-229; genus JAUVDT01. The sequence continues at coordinate 13,158 of JAUVDT010000009.1, read as the reverse complement.
AATTATTTAATTCAGCAACTTGAACAAATCGAACACATTAAACGACTAAGAATACATACTCGGATACCGAGTGTTTTACCTGAACGAATAGATAGTGAATTAATTTCAATATTACAAAACAGCCGTTTTCTGGTTTCATTGGTCACGCATATTAATCATGCCAATGAATTAAATGAGAGTAATAAAGGTGTTTTTAAACAATTAAAGCAAAGTGAAATACAGTTATTAAATCAATCTGTTTTACTGGCTAATGTGAACAACCAGGCCAAAATACTCATCGAATTAAGCGAAAAACTGTATGAATACGGCATTTTGCCGTATTATTTGCATTTATTGGATCCCGTTCAGGGTGCTGCGCATTTTTTTGTAAAAGAAGCTGACGCAATCTCACTAATGGATGAAATTCGACAGGGTTTACCCGGTTATCTTATGCCTAATTTGGTAAAAGAAATTGCAGGTGAACAAGCAAAAACGCGCATTTTGTAAAAGTTATGTGAATTAAGCCTAACAAATCACTGCAAATTGTTGTTTTTGTTATATTATTTAATATGTACAAATAACTTTTTTACAATTTTTTAGGTTACAGGTAGTTAAGATTTAATGAAACTTCATATTCCCAACCAAACGCCAGCGGTGAAAGGAGCATTCCCAAATCATCCACGTAAGGTAAAAAAATGGTTGGCTCAACTTCCACGAGCCAGCATGGGCGATATGACACGACAAATTTATAATTCACTGGTGGATCTAAATCGCCAGGAAATGCCGCCTAAGTACCGTATTGCCAATTTAGAATTGTTTCATGAGCCAATTGAACTTATTTTGGATAATCTTCACAAACACTTCATCAATCGCAGCTTACCCTTACCGGATAAAAGCCTTAAGATTATTAATTTAAACCAGGCTCTACTGCGTGAACTTATCCACGGTTATAAAATCATTCTTTTTGAAGTAGCCAATGGCATTGCCAAGCTGGATGAAAAAAATACCATTTTAGCGGCTTACCGCGCTATTTCTAATACCGCTCTTTTAATTTTGAGAGCCAGCCAAATATACGCGAGCGTACCTAGAGGTAGCTGGTGGGATGCCAACCATATCTACCAGTTTATTTGCAGTAAAGATTGGCAGAAAAAGAATATCCCGGGACAAGATAAAAAAGCTCCCGCTAATTCCATAGAACAAGCATATAAAAAACTGGTTCTATTTTCTCTGGCGCGCCCTCATGCTCTAAGGCATAGTGAAACTGAACGCGTTTATAAACAGCTGGATGAGTGGAATTTATTAGTCAACTTAAAAAGCATTCCTCCTGCATCTGAACAAGACCGTTGTTTTGCCATTCAATTAAAAATTGATGCACCACCAACTTGTATTAACACCGCGTCACATCAAAACGATGTAAACTTTATCTCACTCGACACCGAGGCTTTGGTAAAACAAATTAAATCGCTTTCTTCAGATAAAAGTAAGGGTTATGACACCATTTCTACCAATGACGGGTTAACTCAGGAAACTTTAAGAACATTAGCGACCTCCTGGAGCGTTTGCGCTAAACGCCGGTTTTCTCGTAGCGATAAACCTGGCAACATTGCTGCTTCCATTGGCCTTAAATCTATTTACAGCGCTATTTATGATGAATTGCACCCGGTAGAAGAAGAACCAAGTTCACCTGGCTCAGGCTTTTCTCTTGAGACTATCGATACCGATTTCGATTATGACCGTGCAGATAATTACGACCCGTCACTGATCACTCATCCCAACTTTAATTCAAGCATGAAGAGCTTGCCTAATGCCTGGGATATTATCGCCTCGGGTAACGTATTAACCGACACTTTTATCGGTGAATTAAAAGCACGTGAAGAAGCCAGTTATCTCCTGCATAAAGAAAGCGATGATTTACACTGGCAGGTGATTAATATTTCAGCCGGTGGTTATAGCCTTCACTGGGACTCAGATACCACCTCAAAAGCTCAGGTGGGTGAGTTAATAGGTATTCGTGAGAAAGAAGCCGACCATAGTTATCAATGGCGTGCGGGCATTATTCGCTGGATGCAATACACACAGGGAACCGGTCTTGATATTGGCGTACAAGTATTATCACCAAAAGTAATCACTGCCACTATCCAGCGCATGGGTAAAGAACATGAAGACCCTTTTGAGTGTTTAATGCTGCCAGGGATAAAACCCATCAAACAACCAACAACATTACTGATGCCATCACATGCTTTTAAAATAGGTGATACGCTAAAAATTAATGTTTACGAACGCTCTATTGATATCAAGCTAAGCACCGTAGCTGAGCATACCGGTTCCTTTACTCAGTTCCAGTTTACGCAAATAGAAACAGGCCCAACTCTAAGAAAACATGCCCCCGAAGCGCCCGCTCCAGCCGTTGCACAAAAGCACGAGCCCAATAATGCTGACGATGATGATTTTGACTCTATCTGGTCATCACTGTAAATAAGGCTATTTATTGAATCAAATTTCCAAAATAAGTGATTACAGATTAGAATACATGGAATCGCTAACAAGGCCTCTGGAGTAATTTGTGAGTAAAGAAACATCCGTCAACATGATTGTGATTGACGATTCTTTCAACAACGAAGAAAAACTAGTCAGCACCATCCGTAGTTTAGGTACTACAGCACGCTCAGTTCGTGTAGAAGATGATGAAGACCTAGAAGAAGCACTTAAAAAAACCACTCCAGATCTTTTAATCTATAGCAATGGCATGGAGCTTATCGACCTGCCAAGCACAATTAAAATTCTTACAGATCATAAGCTTATTAATACTACCTCCGTGCTTACCGCTTGCAGAGAAGGTAATGCCAATGACTTAGACCTTGTCATGTCTCAGGGCGCAAATGATCAAATAGACCTTAATAATGAAGCACACCTCAAAAATGTACTTCACCGTGAGTTATTGCAAATTAAAAACAACAAGCGACTCGCAAAGATAGAAGTCGCTTATCTTGAAAGTAAGAAACGCATTGAATCGTTAATGGACAGTTCACGTGACGCCATTGCTTATATTCATGAAGGTATGCACATTTACTCCAACCAATCTTACCTTGAACTATTTGGTTTCGAAGAAAATGAAGATTTAGAAGGTACTCCGATTCTGGATATGGTCAGCAGCGATGATCAAAATAACTTCAAAAAGTTTTTGCGTAATTATGGCAAGAAATCAACAATAGAATCTTTCGAAAGCGGTATGAAAAATGCCGACGGTACTGAATTCAACGGTAAAATAGAATTTTCACCTGCTTCAATTGATGGTGAGCCTTGTATTCAAATTATTATTCGAAATGAATTAGACCAAAAAGAACTCGAAAAACAAATCAACTTATTGAGTCAACGCGATCAGGTTACAGGCCTTTATAACCGACAGTTTTTCCTCGACTCTTTAGAAAAAATAATCTCTAAAGCGAAAAAAGACAAAACTGAGTCTGCCCTGCTTTACTTAAGCTTAGATAACTTCCACGACATGAAAACCAAACTCGGTGTTATTGGCGGTGATCAATTATTAATCGATATTGCAGAGTTACTGAAAAAAATATGCAGTGCCAATGATGTACTGGCTCGATTTGATGGCCATAATTTCACCATCATTCATGAAAAATCAAATCGTAAAGACGCTGAAACTTATGGTAACAAATTAAGAGAAGCCATTGAACAGTTCAACACAGAAATTAATGGCACAAAAACAAATACAACGTGCACTATCGGTATCAGTTTAATTGAGAAAGAATCTCCTGAATCCAGTGAAATTCTTTTACGTGCAGAAAAAGCAGCCGAAGAGTCACAAGCATTAGGCCCCAATAAAGTTTCTGTCTATGTTCCTAAAGAAGGTGAGCTAACACAGAAAGAAGTCGACACAAAAGTATCAAGCGCATTATTAGCTGCTCTTAAAAATGACATGTTTGTTCTTAATTATCAGCCTGTCATAAGTTTGCATGGTGATATAGAAGAGCGTTACGAAGTTTATGTACGAATGAAAGATAAAAAAGGTGCAATAATTATGCCTGATGATTTCATTCCTGCTGCAGAAAGAAGTGGCTTAATGCCTTTAGTTGATCGCTGGGTTATTAGCAACGCACTAAAAGTATTAATGGCACAGAAAAAAGCCAAGAAAGATACTAAGTTCTTTATTAAGCTCAGCGAAGCATCATTACGTGATGAAAAATTACTGCCATGGCTAGAACAAAAAATTCATGCTGCAAATATTAATAAAAACGCCATTATTTTTGAAATAAAAGAATCAGTTGCCGTCACCAACCTTAAACAATCTAAAGCATTAGGTGAAGGTCTGGCCGCTCTTGATTGTGGCTTCGCATTAGATGATTTCGGCACTGGTATGAATCCATTCCAGTTATTAAAACATATTCCTGTTGACTACCTGAAAATAGAAAGCTCATTTATGGACAAGCTTTCTACCAATACTCAAAATCAGGAAACTGTTAAAAACATAACAGAAACAGCAACTAAAATGGGTAAGCTCACTATCGCACAGTGTATTCATGATGCCAGCAGCTTATCTGTACTTTGGGGGATGGGTGTTAACTTCATTCAAGGTAATTTCTTACAAGAGCCAATGGCAGAGTTGAATTACGACTTCTCAGAAATGGCAGGCTAAGCTCTCTACAAGAAAAAAGTAAACTTTTTTGAGCTCGACCGGTCGTACACTACGACCGTAAATTACTAATAAAAAATAAATAAAAGGATATTTCTATGAAAAAACTCATTATTACGTTGTCATTTCTACTCGGTTTATCACCACTCATCGCTAACGCGGGACACGAAGACGGCCTAATCACTAAAAAAAGCAAACACTCAGTATCAATTACATTAGATCGTCTTGAAAACATCCTAAAAAAGAAAGGCATCACCGTCGCTTTACGCTGGAAACACAGTGCAAAAGCCAATGCGGTTAACATTCCATTACGCCCAACAGAATTACTGATGTTTGGTAACCCTAAGTTAGGAAGCCACATGTTTACATCTAACCAAACGGCAGGTATCGATTTACCAATGAAAGCGTTGGCATGGGAAGATGCTAAAGGAAATGTCTATCTAAGCTACAACGACCCTGCATTCATTGCGGAACGTCACCACATTAAAGACCGCGCTAAGATTCTTAAAAAAATGACAGGTGCTTTAAACAAATTGAGCAATTTCGCTACTGGTAATAATTAAGCATTTAAAAAATGCCATTCCTAAACAATAAGGAATGGCTTTTTAGTTAAACCAATACTCTTCAACATTAAAAATTACAACGTTGCTTTTAAAGCCCTGATTCTATCCTCTAAAGGAGGATGACTCATAAAAAACTTTTTAAAACTACTTTTTGTTCCACCAGAAATAGCAAAAGCAGCCATTTGCTCAGGCATTTCACTGGCACCAGAATTACGCCTTAATTTCTCAAGCGCCGCAATCATATTACGAGTACCCGCCAATTCAGCACCACCCTCATCTGCTCTAAATTCACGCCAGCGAGAGAAGTACATCACAATACCACTTGCTAAAATACCAAAGACAATTTGCGCAACAAATGAGGCAATGTAATAACCCATGCCATGCCCACGTTCATTTTTAAGCAATACACGATCGACAAAGAAACCAACAATACGTGAAATAAAAATAACAAAACTGTTAACAACACCTTGAATCAAAGTCAGCGTTACCATATCACCATTCGCCACATGAGCAATTTCATGCCCAATAACCGCCTCTGCTTCATTCTCACTCATATTACTCAGTAAACCACTACTCACAGCTACCAGGGCATTATTACGGCTCATACCCGTGGCAAAGGCATTAATTTCCTCAGTATGAAAAATAGCAACTTCCGGCATACCTATGCCCGCTTTTTGAGACAGTCGTTGCACAGTGTCCACAAGCCACTGTTCAGTACCGTTACGAGGCCGCTTAATAACTTCAGCCCCACTCATACGTTTTGCCATCCATTTAGACATCATTAAAGAGATGAAAGAACCACCCATTCCAAATACGGCTGAAAAGATCAATAAAGCCTGTAGATCCAGATCTGTACCATTATTTTGAAGGATAGATTCAACACCTAATAGCTGTAACACCACACTTAATACCAGCATGATGGCTATATTGGTTAGCAAAAAGTAAACAATTCGTTTCATTAGTTAAATATTCTCAAAGTAGACACGTTGAGAATATGGAGGTGAGGCTTCATACTTTCAAGTCAAAAAAACATCGCTTTTAATGAACACTCAGTAAGGAATAAACTGACTATTAGCTTTAAATCTGATTAAAAATCAGATATCACCGAGTTTGATATTTTCTCATAAAAAGAAATGAATGAATGCTTTGATATCCATTGCTTTTGTTAAGGCTTATTAATAAGGCGGTATGCATGAGTGCTTATTTTTTATAACATCACCTTTGTTTTTTTATTCACAATACTTGTGGATAAGTTTGTGGGAAAGCTGATAAGAATATTTGGAAAGCTATGCTACAGCGATCTTTCCAGTTTTTGATTAAAAACTAATCTTGACATAAACATATGAATTATTTAAAAGAAATTCGAATAATATATAAACAAATTAAAGCCTAGTCATTGGTGATTAAATACACAATTCAGTTATCTATATTGGTCGATCCTGAGTTCTTGCAGCACCTTTTACGAGCCTGACTCATTGATTTAAAAACCAGATGATGAAGCACTTGCATTGTTATAGTATTAACATTTAAGTCGCTATAACAAGAATCTGTTATACCAGTAAATGGAACTTTATACATGACTACCTCTACTCCAATGCTATCTAAAAAAACATAGCTATTATCGGCGGCATTAGTTATCTCGGCATTATTGTACTTGGCATCTTCGCCGAGTTTTTTTTCGTATGCAACTGATCATCCCTAATGACGCTAACGCCACCTTTAAAAACCTGCAAGCCTCTGAATCTTTATTTCGCCTGAGTATAGCCAGTGACATCATCATGATAATTCTGGATATCACCGTAGCACGGGTGTTGTATGTTTTATTAAGAGAGGTCAATAAAAATCTGGCACTACTAACAGTCTGGCTACGTCTGATTCATGTCGCCGTTTACGCAGGCATTATTATGACGTTAGTATTTATCGCATTACTCATCAATGGTAATGAATATTTTCAAGGCATTAATAAGAGACTTTTGCCTCTGATTAAAAGTATCCGTTAAACTGGGGGAGATTCATATCCGTATAGGCCTGCCTTTAATTATTACTAAAAAACAAAATAATTTAATACAAATGATAAGTATTTAGCATTATTCCAACCTTTAATACCCTTTTTATTACTCTTTTATCCTATAAAACGTAATTATAATGGAGAGATTAGAAGTTCTCTTCTATAGTCTATTTATAATAATAAAAACTTTAATACAAACATTAAAAAGTTGCAGTTGATATGACGCCTAATAAACTAAATCCTATTCTCAAAAATTACGAACAACTAAATATTCGTTATGATCCTGATCAGGGCTCTTTGTGGTGTTACATGAACCCACAACCTAGGCCATGCATCACACCAACCTTATTGTCTGAGTTAAAACAATTACAACAATCAATTTTTGATAGTTTTGAATCACCACAATTTTCAGCATTATATCCAATAAACTATATTATTACTGCTTCTCAGGTTCCCAATACATTTAACCTAGGGGGTGACCTTAATTTATTTGCAGAATATATCTTAAATAAGGATCGTGATCATCTGCTTCAATACGCAACATCTTGTATCGATATTTTATATAACAACGCAGTCAATATGCATCGACCACTTACTACTATATCGCTTGTTGAAGGATCGGCACTTGGCGGTGGGTTTGAAGCGGCACTTTCCAGCAATATTTTAATTGCCGAACGCAGTGCTGAACTTGGCTTGCCAGAAATTCTGTTTAATCTTTTTCCCGGTATGGGCGCTTACAGTTTACTTGCACGTCGTATTGGCATAGTCGAAGCAGAAAGAATGATCACCTCAGGAAAAGTGTATCGAGCAGATGAGTTATATGAAATAGGTGTTGTCGACGTACTGGCTGAAGATGGCGAAGGCAAACAAACAGTTAGTCAATATATCAAACAACATTCTCGATCGAGCAATGGTTTAAGAGCAATTAACGCAGCAAGACAACGCTTCAGTCCGATCTCTTATGATGAATTACTTGATATAACAAAGATATGGGTAGAAGCCGCACTAAACCTGACAAAACGAGAAATACGTATTATGGAGCGACTGGTATTTGCGCAAGATAGACGCCGCAAAAAAACCGCTACAGACAGTGGGCGTAATCGTGTATTACGCACCAAGCAAGACAGACGAGTACTCAATGCTGTAAAACTTCCGTTTATTGATAATCAAGGATTATCTATTAAACATGACCGTCGTAAAGCAAGTGATCGACGATCTACCTCAGAAGTACAAAATAAAAAAGAAGATGTGAATACAGAAACGATCTAATTTATTAGATACATTAATTCCAGTTTCATCAGACAGAATCAATAAACACTTCAGCTATAATTAGGCAGCTATAGTGTTTTAATTTATCTTATAGCTAGCGTTTGAAAAAAATATATTTTCATCAAGTCATTCTCCATTTTTTAGCCAGATATGAAACGTTGTACCGTGATTACGCGTATCAATATCTTGTGACACAGATTCAATCTCAATACGCCCACCAAAACTATTAACATAAGAATTCATCACTTTCATGCCCAGACCAGTGCCTGTTTCACCCTGTGTACCGGGACGAGTTGCTAATTTACTGACAATAAACAAATTATCTAAAATTTCCGGTGGCATACCAATACCATGATCCTGTATCGATAAATGAATAAATTCATTATCAATTACAGCATTAACATTAATAGTGCTGCCTTTTTCTGAAAACTTAATGGCATTAGAAAAAATATTGTTAATAACAAAATTACTCAGCGAAACAGGTTCTGCAATTACAGCCATTTTTTCCATTAAAGCTTTGTCATAGCTAATCGACAGTTCTTTTTCCTGAAGCTTGTTATCAAAAATAAAAATGGCCTGCTCAATACATTCACTGAGTTTAACAGGCAACAATTCCAGACCGTTAGCCTTAGTGTCAGCAACCTGGAGCAACCTTACATGATCAATAACTTGATTAATGACAGTAGCCCCTTTAATAATATTTTTCACTTCAGGGTTCTCAGGCTGATCATCTTCTATAAATTCCGCAAATGAAAGAATAACCTGAAGCGGGTTTCCAATATCATGGCACAGTACATTAAGCAGAGTCGACTTATCCAGATTAGCCCTTTCAAGCTTAAATTTTTGGGTCGCCAACAATTTATTATCGGAAGATATTTTTTGATTCTTCTCTTTCAGTTCCTGAATATTTTTCAACCGCTGCTTTTCATACCAATAAATAACAGCAATGCTCAATGTGAGCGCTAAACTAAAAACCCAGAACTGAACATCATCAGATGGCTTAAATACAATCGTCACCCAGGATAATTTTATCGCCAGGTAAATCATAAACAACTCAAAGATTGAAATCACATAGGCAATGATACCCAGCCTTGTAGATCCAATAACAAAAAAAATCAGACACGCTCCTAGATACCAGCTTAATACAGCAGAACTGAGCCCCCCAGTGTCAATAATACGGATAGGAATAACAATAAGCGCAATAGTGACAATAACAATATTAGCAATCTGATATTTACCAGTTCGCTTTATAATAAAAGGTAATGTAGAAATAATGATACTTGCAGCAAGAAGACTATAAAGCGTAACACTCATCAAACCTTCAATTTTCATCCTGATCAAAAACATAATGAAAATAACAATAGAAGTAATTAATGATGTAATTATATTAAGCCGACATAAACGCGCACCTTCATGCTTGCCGACAGACAGCTTTTCAATAAGGGTTTGATCTGGCTGAAACCAGTTAATTAAACTATTTATATGATTAAGTAAATGCATTCTTTAGTACTGCTAAGCCAGTGTAATTGGCTATGTTATAGAACTTATTATTATATTTAACATCAAGTATAGATGCTTTATATATAAAATCAGTGACTTAACGCACTATTAACGAATTAAATGGACATAAGTAGGTCATAAATAACTATTGTGGTATTAGCTATTTATTGTCAGTATAGAAATCAATAAAAACAAGGACGACAAATGAAGCTCGATAATGGAGAAACATTAGAAATTGAAATGAAACCAGATGAGTAAATACTGGTTATATGGATAAATTCTTTGTTGGGTTTCGTTCCTCAACCCAACCTTGTATCTCTCTCGATAAACTGTTTAGCTAATAGTTTATCAGGGAGTGTGATGAATCTGCACCCAACCTAAGGCGTAAAGTCTGTCACGTAGATGAGGTCTACGAGCTGAGCTTCTCCCAATTATTAAATAAGATCAAAGTCAACAGCGCAGATAGTCGACCGACTATTTTGACTTATTCTTTAAAAGTTGGGGTTCGCATTCTCACCCCAACCTACAAAAAATTCCTACCTGGGTTTTTTATAAACCCAACTCATTATATCAATGAGCTTAACGGAACCGGTTTGGCAATACCATAACCCTGCACATAATCTACATTTAGTTCGATAAGAGCGTTATGTAATTCTTCATTTTCTACAAACTCAGCTATCGTCTTCATTCCCATCTCTTTACCGATTTGATTGATTGATTTCACCAAGGCATAGTCTTTAACATCGTCCATCATCGTTTTAACAAAACTTCCGTCAATCTTTAAATAATCCACATCCAATCTTTTTAAATAGCCAAACGAACTCAGACCACTACCAAAATCATCCAGCGAAAAACGGCAACCCATCAACTTTAATTCTCTCAGTAGTTTTTCAGCATGTAAAAAATTTGAAATTGCTGCGGTTTCTGTGATTTCAAAACATATTGATAATGGAGATATTTTTTTCTCTATGAATTTAGCCAAAATATACTCAAAAAAATCTTTATCACAAACTGACTGACCTGATAAGTTGATTGCACACAACACAGACCCTTTGTACTTTTCTTCCAATTTTTTGACGTAGTCAAAGGACTCATTAATAACCCATTTATCAATTTCTGTCATTAAGTTGTATCGCTCCGCTGCCGGTATAAATTTTCCGGGAGGAATAATTTCATCATCCTCACCTAGCATCCGCACTAATAGTTCACCATGCCACTTTATTTCATCATTGCTTGTTGAACGTATTTCCTGGGCATATAGAACAAAGCGATCTTCAGAAAGTGATTTTTTTACGGCTTGCACTCCTTGCAGATCATCTATATGTCGCGTATGAGTTACATCATCTTCTTTAAAAACACTAATTCTATTTTTACCTAACTCTTTTGCAACATAACAGGCAGCATCTGCCGATTTCAACACATCACACATATTCGTTGTGTTTTCATTTATTTCGACCAAACCTATACTGGCACTGAGATCCAGTCGTTTATTTTCCCACAAGAACTCAAATGCTTTTATTTTTTTACGAATTTCATCGGCAATTTCACAAGCTTTTCCAATATTGCACATTGGCAACAATAAACCAAACTCATCACTACCAATACGCGCTACGCGATCTGTACCTCTGGTTGTTTCATCTATCAACTTAGCAACACTTTGTATAAAGGCATCACCCGCCACATGCCCACAAGTATCATTGATAATTTTAAAATCATCCAGATCAATATAACAAACAACATATGTTCTCTTACTTATTGTCACATGATGAGCTGCTTTCTCTAAAATCGATTCAAATTCACGTCGATTTACCAAACCAGTTAACATATCGTGAGAAGCCTGATAGGACATTTCACCCGACATATCTTCAATTTTTATAATTTTATTTTTTAGGGTTTCAATTAGCCCCTGGTTTTTGAATTTTAATTTGATACTTTTTGAGCTAGAAATATGCATCATGCGATTAGATGCTGCCATAACCACTAAATAAATTGAAATCAGCATACCCATATAAAAAAATTCATTTCCGGGCTTTGAAAAAAAGTAAACACTTAATGGAATTATTGCAGGAAAAGCAAAGGCAAAGCCAATATAACGACTGGGTGAATAAGCAACCGATGCAGCAGCTACAAGACCGCCAATTGTTAATACAATGACAGCTTCAAGTAATACGTTATCCTCAGGAAAGATGTAATAACTACCTACACCCCAACATGCTCCCGCAATCGCAGTGCCCAGCACGTATACTTTTTCCCAGTTATAGCTATTACTCTCTGGCGCATTTTTTAGTGGATAGATGTATCTGGTTATTATCCAGCGTAATACATAAACAACACTGATTATCGATAACCAGATATATAATATATTGGATGGAACTTTGTCGTTCAATACATACGTATAAAATATCGCCGTACATAGACCACCAATGATTGATACAACAGACTCTTTATCGATGAGAGACATTTGCTCAGCATGTATTTTTGCCTGATTTTCAATGCTAAAGGAAACATTATGAACCATTTGCCATGTACCTAATTAGACTGCCAAGGTAATGATTATATCGATTAAGTCGATATAATCATATTAATAGTGTACGAATTCTTGTCTATTATCTGTCACTTTTTTCATGTATAAAAAATAAAAAAGGGGGCCGCAACAAATGGTAATTATTTATACTCCCAATACAATACTTTATCTAATGTTTTGATTTAAAGCTTTTGAATTACCCTCCCCATCTGAGCAAGCCGAAGAAGGCGTAATATCTGCGGGGTTTTATTCAGGACGTCCATGTCCTTCACCCTTCGGGCCAGCTGAAGCTGGTCAAAATTGTTCCATACAATTTTGTCTGCTGTGGATGTCTGAGTGAATCATGTAGTTCATGATTTGCGAGTTACGCATTAGGGCAGGACGCCCGTAAGTAGAACAACGCAGGAGCAGTTGTCGAGCAGCCGTTAATATTACGACTGACGAGGGAACCTCATTGTTTTTTAATGAGGGCTTGTGAACTGGGGCGCTGTCTTTGGGTGACGTTTCTTGTGCGTACAAGAAAGGTTACTCGTTGTCGGTCGACTACCGACGCCTTTGATTTTGACTTAATATTTAAAAAGTCGGGAAGCTTCCGCTCCATGCTCACGCCCCTTACCTACATCCGTGTAGGCAAAAGTTTTCCCGACCTACTAGAATAAAGAATCCT
>JAUVDT010000141.1 GCA_030595185.1 Gammaproteobacteria bacterium | reverse complement strand
ACGTATTTTGCCTTCTTTATCAATCAAAGAAAGCGGCATATTACGTTTAACTTTACCTGCCGTGATACGACCGATACCGATTACACCCACGTATGAGTTGTAATCTAATGAACTCACCTGCATTTTGAAGGGTGCTTCTGCATCAACATCTGGTACAGGCACATGTTCGATAACTTGCTCAAGCAAGTAAGTCATGTCGCCATCTCTAACCGTTTCGTCTGGGCCAGAGAAACCGCCTAAACCAGAGGCATAGATAACAGGGAAATCTAACTGTTCGTCAGTTGCGCCTAAACGATCAAACAATTCGAAAGTTTGATCTAAAACCCAGTCTGGACGAGCACTGGGCTTATCAATTTTGTTAATTACAACGATTGGCTTGAAACCCATGTCGAATGCTTTTTGCGTTACGAAACGCGTTTGCGGCATTGGGCCTTCTTGTGCATCTACTAATAACAGCACAGAATCAACCATCGAAAGTACTCGCTCTACTTCACCACCGAAGTCTGCGTGTCCCGGGGTGTCTACGATATTAATGCGGTAGCCATTCCAAGTGATCGCAGTATTTTTAGAAGTGATAGTAATACCACGTTCTTTTTCTTGGTCATTAGAGTCCATCGCGCGTTCTTCAAGCTCAACACGGTCACCAAGGGTGCCTGATTGCTTTAAAAGTTCATCAACCAAAGTCGTTTTACCGTGGTCAACGTGAGCGATGATTGCGACGTTACGTAGTTTTTCGATGGACACTGTTTCGTACCTGTGAGCGAGAAAGCCGCGCATTATAGCAGCATTAAATAGCGTCATGCCGGTATTTCCGACAAGATCGGTGATAATATTGTCAAAATCCCGCTTCTTATATTGATAAACGACTAAAAATGACTGAACAAACTGCTACACCTAACGTTTTAATGCTTTTATCCACCGGTTGCAGCCATTGCCCTTCCGTACTCAACATACTCACTGACTTACTCAAAGCAGGCCAAATAGGCAGATTGGAAGCCATTAATATTTTTGAGCAGCCCGAGATCGCACAGCAACACAATGTTCGTTCAGTTCCCTGGATTAAAATTGGCGATATTGAACTCACCGGCTCACAATCTAAAACCGAGATTTTAAAAGCCATTGAACACTCAAATTCATCCTCTGGAGTCATCACACATTTTGAGGAACAACTGAACAATGGCCAACTGCAAGAAGTCATCAATCAAATTCAGAAAAATACGGAACACTTATCACTGTTACTTAAAATGATGGCAGACGAAAGCATCAAAATCTCCGTACAAATTGGCATCGGTGCCATCATGGAAGAATTTGCAGAAACACCCGCGCTCGTTGCTTTGATCCCTGCATTAACAAAACTTACAAAACACCCTCTCGCTAGAGTGCGCAACGACGCTTGTTTTTACCTCAGCTTAACCGCCTCACCAGAAGTTAAAGCAACCATCACATCACTACTAAACGACAGCGACAAAGAAGTACAAGAAACAGCTAAAGATTGTTTGGAAGATTTATAACGTTTAATTGTGGTTATGAATATGAAAACCATAACAAACATTTAAAAACAAAACCCACCACATTAGGGCAGGACGCCCGTAAGTAGAGCAATGCAGGAGTAGTTGCCGAGAGGCGCAGAGACACAGAGGAAAAGAAAAAAGGCCTGCCTGTATTTGCTGCATTGGTAAAGACTATTTATACCCACCTATTCAAGACATGCACAGTTCTACATACATGTTTTCTCTGTGTCTCTGCGTACCCAAAGCACTTCGTGGGGCAAGCTCCCTCTGTGGTGAAATCTTTTGACTTTGGTTTTTATAAAAGTCCGGGATGTCTAAAGACCCGTTATTTTTTCTGCTTATAAAGTATTTACCTACCCTCTTTCACCCTCAATAATTTGCATTTCTGCTTCTGACATCTATGCTTTAAAAATACACTAATAGGATGGAATCTTATGTCGCAAATTATTCAAGAACCCACTTTCCGAGAAAGCGTTGACTTAATGGTCGACCGCGCTATTGCGGCAATCGATTTAGACCCCGGCATTGCCATTGCGGTTAAATCCTGCAACGCGGTTTTACAAGTTCAATTCCCGGTAAAAATTCGCGGTAAAATTGAAGTGTTTACTGGTTGGCGAGCTGTTCACAGTACTCACCGACTTCCCTCCAAAGGAGGTATTCGCTACGCCCCGTATGCCGATCAAGATGAAGTAGAAGCACTTGCGGCATTGATGACTTATAAATGCGCCATTGTCGATGTGCCTTTTGGCGGCTCGAAAGGGGCCCTGGTGATAGACCCTTCATTATATGAACGCGATGAACTGGAAAAAATCACCCGCCGCTTTACACTTGAATTAGTTCGCAAAGGTTTTTTAAGCCCGTCCACGAATGTACCCGCGCCAGACATTGGCACTGGCCAACGTGAAATGGCATGGATCGCAGACACCTATAAACACCTTTACCCCGAAGATATTAACTATGTCGCCTGCGTCACAGGTAAACCCGTTCAGCATGGCGGTATTGCTGGGCGTATTGAAGCAACTGGCCGCGGTGTGCAATACGCATTACAAGAGTTTTTCCGTCATGCTAATGATGTAAAAAATGCGAACATGAGTGGATCTCTTGATGGTAAAAAAATTATCATACAAGGTCTGGGAAATGTTGGTTATCATGCAGCCAAATTTCTATCTGAAGAAAATGGTGCACTCATTACTGCTGTCATCGAACGAGACGGCGCACTTATTAATGATGAAGGCATCAACATAGAAAACCTGCATCAGCATATTTGTGAACACGGTACGATTAAAAACTTTCCCAGTGCCATACTTGAAGAGGATGGCAAAGCCGTTTTAGAAAAAGATTGTGACATTTTAATTCCTGCTGCTTTAGAAAGTCAGATCACCTTAGAAAATGCAGAACGCATTTCTGCCAAACTAATCATTGAAGCTGCTAACGGACCTATTACTTACGGCGCTGATGAAATCCTGAATCAAAAAGGCACCATTATTATTCCCGATGCTTATGCAAATGCAGGCGGCGTTACGGTTTCTTATTTTGAATGGATAAGAAATATTTCACACATGCGCTTTGGAAGAATGTCTCGCCGGCACTCAGAAGAACATGGCTCTCATATATCCGATGTACTTGAAACAATGACCGGTGAAAAAATATCTGAACAATCACGCAGCAAATTAACACGCGGGGCTAATGAACTCGATTTAGTACGTTCAGGCCTGGATGACACAATGAGAAATGCGTACCAAAAAATACGTGAAACAATGCTTAGCATGGACAATGTCCACGACTTAAGAACAGCGACGTATGTTGCCTCTATCGAAAAAATATCACGTTCATATATTGATATTGGCGTTTATTAATAACAAGTCTAAAGTTATAAGTCTTATGTTTTGAGCCTTTTGACTTACGACTTACGACTTACGACTTACGACTTTGGATTTTGGACTCATTCCAAATACGTATAACCTTCGAGCCCGTTATAAAGTTCAGACAAAAACAACTCAGATTCATCCTTAGTTAAATTGGTAGCATTCACTTTGTTTCGATATGCCTTCATCATTTTACCCGTATCAAAATGCACATAATT
>JAUVDT010000061.1 GCA_030595185.1 Gammaproteobacteria bacterium | reverse complement strand
GTGACCTAGCACCACTTTAGTGGACAGTCATTTACTGTTTACTAAAGAGGTTCGACATGGGACAAACAAATAAAAGAAATTACGATCGTTATACACTTGATTACAAACTAACAGCCGTTAGGTTAGCCAATAAACCTAAAGTTAGGGCAACTGATGTAGAACAGTCATTGGGTATTCATGTTGTGATGTTATATCGTTGGCAAATGGAATATCGACGAGGTGAACTGAGGGACAATAAATACATGAAACCTAAACAATCATCCCCTAAACGCAGACAAGAAAAGCCCGATGCGGTTAAAACAAAAACGGAAGAGCTGAGTAAAGCGAAGAAACGCATTAAAGAATTAGAGCGTGCATTAGCTAATCGAACAGAGGAGCTTGATCTTCTAAAAAAGGCGGAAAGGTTCTTCGCTCAAAAAACAAAAAAGTAATATTTGATTTTATTGAGAAGAGCCGCACGAAAACTAATATAAGAAGACTATGTGATTTGTATAGTGTTTCAACAAGCGGCTTTTATGCTTGGCGCTCGCGACCTGTTAGTTCACATCAGAATTATGACGATAAACTTAAAGGTCTAATTACAGAATTTCATCAAGGCTATTACAGGGCATATGGTTCGGCACGATTACATCAAGCTTTGCGTCAAAAGGGGCATGACTGTAGTCGTCGACGGATTAATCGTTTAATGAGAGAAATGGGTATTAAAGCCTCAACAACAGGACTGTACTGTTGGCGACCAGGAGCCCATGAGTTTTATACGTCAACTGGGAATCAGCTTTCAAAACTGGATAAGCCCACCTCAACAGGTGAACAATGGGTGGGCGACTTCACCTATCTTAAAACTAAAAAAGGTGAATTGTTTCATGCTGTTATTATTGATTTATTTAGCCGAAAAGTAGTGGGTTGGTCATTTAGCCGTAAGAGAAATACTGAGCTGACAAAAAGCGCATTACGTATGGCATTGATGAGGAATAAGCCCAAAGCGAACTGTCTGTTTCATTCCGATCAAGGCATTGAGTATGCGGCACATGAATACCGAAAGTTAGTTGCTGATGCGGGTATGGAGCGAAGCATGAGTCGAAAAGGATGTCCGATTGATAATGCGGCGATGGAATCATTCTTTCACACGATGAAAGCCGAACTCATACATCACAAACTATTTGAAAATGAGATTGAAGCGGTGGCTCATATAATAGAGTTTACTGAGTTCTATAATCGAGAGCGGCTGCACTCCTCCCTTGGCTATCAATCCCCTGAAAAGTATGAAAAACTATGTGCTTAAATGTGTCCACAAAAGTGGTGCTAGATCACCCTTAGCCGTTAGGCTTTAAAATCAACAGTTTACCCTTACCCTTGTTGCGTGGCGCGCAATGCGCTATAATTAACGCATGATCATTTCATTTAAGCATAAAGGTCTACAAAAATTCTACGAATCAGGTAGTACAGCAGGCATCCAAAATGCTCACAAAACCAAACTACGAATGATATTAACAGCTCTGAATTCTACCCAGGAAATAGATGATATGAACATCCCTGGCTATAAACTTCACTCCCTAAAAGGTAAGTTAAAGGGTATATGGTCAGTGACAGTAAACGGTAACTGGAGAGTTACTTTTAAATTTGTAAATGGAAATATTTATATTGTTAACTATGAGGACTATCACTAATGAATATGCATAATCCACCTCATCCAGGCGAGTTCATTAAAGAAGTATATTTATCGCCTTTTAACATCAGCTCTCGTACAGTTGCAGAAAAACTATTAGTTTCTCCTTCAACCTTTAACCGGCTAGTAAATGCTGAGAGTAATGTTTCACCTGAAATGGCTTTAAGGCTTTCTAAAACGCTTGGGCGCACACCTGAAAGCTGGCTTTCCATGCAAGACTCTTACAATCTTTGGCATGCTAGAAATAACTTAGATCTTCGTAAAGTGAAAAAGTTAAATATTAAAGTAGCCTAACAACACGTTCAAATCGGACTTTTTAAAAGAGGCGCTCTCGCTTCTCTTTTAAAAATCCGCTTAACTCAAACGTTAGATGTAAAATAGGGTTAACATGATCCGTAGGTTTTTATTTAGTTTTTACTTTTTGTTTATGTTTTTAATTCCACAGAATTCATATTCACAAGATGTGAACTTTAATATTGGGGCAAGAACATTATTAAGTCTCATCCCTGTGTTCGTGGGAGAAGTTGAATATGAATATTCTGATCAATCTATAAGAGCAAACTATTTTTCAAATTTTGAATTTGAAATGTTTGGGTCTAGTAAATATGAGGGAGTGTCAATAGAGTATTCATTTAATGAGTCAAAGAATGAATTAAACTCAAAAAAATTATATATCTCTATAGGAAAAGCAGAGAAAAGGGAGGGTTCTAGTTATGATGAAAATTATAAGTTTATTGGTATCGGCTTCGAAAAGAGGTATTTTAAAACAAGTAAGGGGGCTTTAGGAAATAAGTATTTATTTATGAGATACTATTTAAATTATATAGAAGAGGAATATTTATCACCATTTAATTATTCAATCGAAGACTATATTTTGCCTGGTTTTTCAATTGGTGTAGGCTTTTAATGAATAAAACATTTAACAATGCAATCAAGTACGCACGCAAAAGGCGCACCGCACCACTTATCTTAGTCGTTATGTATAAAAATTATGCCAGCTAAACATGTTATAGATACCAAAGAGAAACTAATTGTAACAACTTGGTCAGGTGTTGCTACTGACGTTGATTTTATTTATGATTTAAAAGAATATCAAAAAAATATTCTATCCAAAGCCGAACACTATGAATTTAATGAGCTACTTGATTTTAGATATATAACGAGCATTAAACTCACCCCATCAGGATTGAGAAAAATAGCGAATATTGCTTCTTTATCTGATAATAAAGAAGTTAAGACAAAACTAGCATTTTTAGTTACTTCTTCTCTAGCATATGGTCTAGTTAGAATGTATGAGGCATATAGGTCATTTGAAACAAGGTCAACAAAAACTGTACGGGTTTTTAAAATTGAAAGCGAAGCATATGAATGGCTTAGAAGCGATACATAACAAGTCAATCAAGTAGGCTCAAAAAAGGGGCTGGACTCCGCTACGCTACTTATCTCAAGCGTTATACATAAAAAATGAAAAAATTTAGCAGTATTTTTATATTGATAATTTATAGCTCTTTTGCTCGTGCGCACGGTGTTGTACCTGAACCGGCAATCGTATCGCCAATAATGTTTGTTTTTTCTGGCCAGCAATATTTACAATAATATGTCTAGTTACTGCATTTTGGAAAAAACATAAAAATATTAAAAATAAAAATGGTTCATTACAGCAGCAGTTCTTTTTTCTTTCCAGCTGCCATGGATTTTTATCTGTAAATGGCTTATTAATCTCTATAACTAAAATAAGGTATAACAAGTGACTATGGTGTCAACCATTAATTATTTACCCATTTCAGGGTCCCAATAAATACCGCCACCTGCCAATGAAATTTTGTTTGGAACTCATGACCATTATCAGTTTGAATCATTTTGATTCTAAATGAGAATTTTTCTACCACGTCATTGAGCTAGCTTGTGTGTGATGATTATAAGTCTTAAGTACTCTGATGCGCGTGCAATTATCAATAGCGGTATATTGAAAATGCTTGATATGTTTTCCTTGTTTTTTATTAAAAAATAAGAATTTAACATCAATTTGCACGTGATGACCTGGCACTCTTTTCTCGTAGCCTTTGAACTGATTACGAGAACGTTTCTTAATGTTTTCAGGGAGTCGATTGAGTTTGTTTCTAACTAAAACCCTGTAACAACCATTCGGAGAAATTTTTATATCGTGATAGCGCTCAAGGTGCCACACAATCATATGTGGACCAAAGTGATAGTTTGTTCGTAGATGAATAATCTTTTCTTCAATATCTTTGGGAATCCGTAATTTATGATTTTCAGGGCAAGGCCTACTATCAATAAGTCCCGATTCACCTTAGCTTCATACGCACGTCACCACTTATAACAAGACACTCTATATATACCAAAGTAACGATATGTTTTAGATAAGTTACCTATCTCTTGCGCGTGATTTAATACCTTCAATTTTCTAGCAATATCTTACCTGTGCTCTTCGATTCATTGGAGCTGACCCCCAAATTAGCTAATACAAAGTATAAGCGGTCTACCTAGGTCGGGATTTTTATAACGCTGCGCAGAACTATTACTCCTTAATTCAACAATTAGGCCTCATTCTTCACGAGTGTAAGATATTTGTACTGTCGATATTTTTTGCACTATGATTGTCATAGGGAAGAGAAATAAAATTAATATGATTAAATACAGTAGGTTACGCGTTTGGCATAAAAGCTGCATAAGTTATATGAAATAAAAATTTACTATTATTATGGAGTTAGAAAATGAAAAAAATTATTGGCTTTTGTATTTGTTTGTTTGCGGGGTCTGCTAATGCAGCTCTAATGAATTTTGATGGATATATCAGTGGCTATGATGATGTTGTCATTACTGAATTTACTGTAGCGACTGATCAAACTGTTAGTGCTTGGACCGATTCTTTCGATTCAGGTTTAAATTTTGATCCAATAACTGCGTTGTGGGCAAGTGATGGTTCGTTTATCGTGCAAAATGATGATAACGATAATATTAATCCGGCTACACAGACTTACTTTGATTCTGGTATTCAGCAGTTTTTGACTGCAGGCACTTACTATTTTACAATTTCTGTTTATAATAATTTTGCCAATTCTTCACTGAATATTTTATCCGGTACTAGTCCGTTTGATGGTGGATGTAATGGATGTACTTCGGGATCAGGTCTATATTACAGTCAGTGGTTTGATGGTATCGAGGGAGCGGAAGTAATCTCTGAGGTTCCAGAGCCAGCAAGTATTGCTTTATTAGCACTTGGATTAGCTGGGTTTGGTTTTTCTAAGAAAAAGAAGTCTGCTTAATTAATTAAGTCAATGTGTTTAAAGCCTCGGTAATTATCGAGGCTTTTTTATGCCTACAAAAAATAGACACGGATAAACTAGAGCTTTACTCTTATCGTTGCTAATCTCTAATTAGCTGGTGATTTAGGCGTTATGTGTAATCATGAAAATAATTAATTTACTTATATTAACGTTTTTCATATTACCTGCTTATGCAGGGGATTTAGTTCTATAAATAAGTAGCATAGGGTCTTTTAACTTAACTAAAGAAACTATTGTGTCAGTTAAAAAATTAAAAGAACTATTCCCAAAATATGGCATCACTCACGAAATAAGGTCAGGTGATCTTACCTGATTATTACTATTTCAATATAAGATAGCAAAGGCTCACTATTTAGTATAAATTTTTACATTGAAACTCAAGAACAAACTAAAAGTGAAATAGGAAGAATTAATCTTTTTGAAATAAATGCACCGAGAATAGCAGATCAATTTTGAATAAAGATTGGTGACAAATTGGTGCTATATGAAAGAAACGAAAAGACAAATTAGGGTTTTTAGTAGGCCACACCAATGGCGGAAAGAACATATATTACAGCTTCTCACTAAAGCCTACAGGTTACTATAAAGAAATCGACATCAGTTTTATGCATCCAGAATCAGAAACTGATGCCAAAAAACAAAATTCTAAAATTAGAGAATATTGCATGGCCATATCCATCATGGGAGTAAGGCATAACAATGCGGTTAGGTATGCTCGTAAAAAGAACGAGCTGGATGCTGCGTAAAAGATGTACTAGATCAGCGATTCTTAGCTTAACCGTTATGCATCTAAAAATGATATTTACAATCTAATATTAAAACTGGTTTTCTAACTTAAAGTTTCGATGACAGACTAGAGGTTAAAGATATGAATGAGATTCACAGTTATTATTCTCCAAATGATTTATATAACAAGATTATTGAAGGGCTTAATGAAATTGGCAAGGACTTGTCAAAAGTCACGCTTGATGATCTTCAGCCAGTAGACGAATTTCATATCCGCGGTGATACAGCAACAAAAGAACTGATTAAACTTTCCGGTTTTACTCCCGATATGCATATCCTTGATGTTGGCTGCGGAGTAGGTGGTTCTACACGCCGACTGTCACATGAAGCAGGTTGTTGTGTGACAGGTATTGATTTGAGCGATCAATATATAGATGCTGCAGAAAGACTGACACAATTACTGAATATGGAAGAACGAGTAAAATTCCATGCTGCAAGTGCGCTTGAGTTGCCGTTTGAAGACAATTCATTTGACGGCGTTTGGTCTATTCAGATGAGCATGAATATTGAGGATAAACTGTCGTGGCTAAAGGAAGTCTATCGTGTACTTAAACCCGGTAGACCCGCTGTTTTGTATGAGGTGTGTGGTCATAAAAATACACCACAACATTTTCCGGTACCCTGGGCACAGGATAGTTCAATGAGTTTTTTGGTGCCGCCGGAAGCATTTCGCAATATTATTACATCCGCTGGTTTTGATATTGATGTCTGGAATGATAAGACAGATCTTGCACAGCAGGCATTTTCACATATGACAGAACCTACAGGCGAACCGAACTTACCGGAGTTGGGTGTGCATTTGCTGGTTGGAAACGACATTCTAACTAAGGCATATAACCTGCATCGAAATCTTGATGAAGAGCGTGTCAGTCTGATTGAAACTGTCGCTAAAAAACCTAAGTGATAAATTAAAAGTATTCCTTATGTCACGCCTGCTATGTAACCGTTATATGGGTAATAAATGAAGAAGCTTATTGTATTAATAGTGATTGGTTTTGGCGTATTTCAGGCATGGGAAAGATATGGACCCTCAAGTAATTTTGAACCTATTTTCACTGAACCATATGTTGCTGTATATGGCAGAAACTCATGTGGATGGACAAAGAAAATGCTAAAAGATTTAAAGTCATCAAATATTAATTATAGATACTTTGAAGTTGATAAAAAAGCAGTGGCAGATAGTTTACATAAAAGAATGGAAAACTCAGGTATATCAACCAGAAGATATAATTTACCTGTCGTGGATGTGAATGGTAGCTTGAGTATAAGGCCAAAATTTAAAAAGGTTAGTAACGACTATCAATCTACATATAACTATGAGCTTAAGTAAAGTGCACCGCACGGGGCGCTATAAAAGATTTTCGACAGCTTAGCTGATTATTAGGTAATAAAAAGATGAGTACAAATTAATAATGGATTTTCTTACATTTAAAAGCTTTATTAGTACTGAGGTATTAATTGTATTTTATTATCTTGGAGCAATTGTCGTGCCTGTTGGCGTATGGTTATCTCTTGTCTGGATAATACAAAAATATAATATGGTAGGCACAGTGTATGAAAGTGGCAAGGAAATAGTATGGGCATCATTAAATAGTCAACAAAAAATGAAGCTTATAGTGTTATTTATAACAAGCTTTCTGTTTATTGAGTTATTCTGGCGAATGTTATTTGAATTTTTAATTGCTTACATGCAGATGCGTGATGCACTATTACAGATTCAACTATAAGCTGCATAAGCAACTTTATTGTTAACGTAAACGGAAGCGATATTAGGTAATAAAATGGAAATTGACTCTTACAAATATTGGGACATAGTTGAGCTTTGGGGGCGCGAGCTTTTAGAGCATGAAATAATTACCTCTAGAAGGCTAGCTGTTGGCGTTATTAAAGAAGGTTTAAGGTTTCAAAGCACAAACCCAAAGTGGTTAAAATCAACAGAGGAGTTTTTATCTTATCCTTATGTTGGTTATTCTGCGCGCCCTGGTGAAGAGCCTGTTGTTTTAAAGTCAGAAGTTTTAGAACACTTATTATCGGTCGCATCTGATAAAAGTGAGGCCTCAAAGTTAATATTACAAAATGAAGTCGTAACTAAATATGATTTCAAATCATGGTTAGTTAGAACAGGACAATCGTTTCCTGAATTTTGGTTTTTGGATAAGAAGAAAGAAAAAGTTTAAAAATTAAAATATATAAATTTTGTAAAGAGGTATTAACAATGGATTCAAGGAAGAAGGGCATTAGAGGCAATAGTAAGTTTTCCATATTATGCGCTGTATTTATAAACAAGTTACTTTCATTCAAGGTAGTAAGTTATTTATGGCATAAGGTTAATTTTGATGCTGGATGAATTGTTATCCTTTGTATTTAGTACGATTTATCGTTTTTTTAGTTATTTATTAATGGATATTATTTTAGATGTTTTAATAAAAGGCGCTGGCTACTTATTAATAAAAGCTTTACCTTTTTCAAAGAAAAAAACTATTAGTCCTGATGGGTTTTTATCAATTACTCTCGGACTCATTTTTTGGGTATCAATAGGTATGATGATTTACTGGCTGTACTCTTATCTATAGGAAAGCATAAATCGTATTTTCAATTATAAACTGAGTGGGCATATGTCAAAGGTTGATAAATTACTGAAAAGTATTAGAAAATGCACGATTTGTGAAAGTCATTTGCCCAATGGTGTTCGACCTGTTCTTCAGCTTAATTCATCCGCTAAAATTCTAATCACAGGCCAGGCTCCCGGAAGGAAGGTTCATGATTCGGGTATACCATTTGATGATGCGAGTGGTGATCGTTTACGTGCATGGATGGGTGTATCTAAAGAAGTGTTTTATGATGAAAATAAGATTGCGATTTTACCAATGGCTTTTTGTTACCCTAGTAAAGGGAAAAGTGGCGATTTACCACCAAGAAAAGAATGCGAAGAGGTCTGGCGAAAACAAGTAATGGAACAGCTTGTGCAGGTGGAGATGACATTAGTACTGGGTAAGTATGCACAGGTGTATCATATTGGGAGTAATGGTCAGTCTCTTACAGAGTTTGTAATGTCATGGCAGGGTTATTGGCCAAGTTTGGTACCGCTCCCCCATCCGAGCCCTAGAAATAATATTTGGCTCAGTAAAAATGCTTGGTTTAAAGCAGATGTAATACCACGTCTTCAAGAACGAGTATCCGTACTTCTTGAATAATGACTATTAAGAACTTAACAAGGTAAAGGATATATGCAAATGGCACTGGAAATTGCAAAAGCTTGTCCATTCCTTGAAATTGGCAGATCTCTTGAAGTATCTGAACTTATTCAGATGATTTTTAAATGCTAAATTCATCAGTCTTAAAAACGATAATGCTTACTTGTTTTGCATTGATTGCTTTTGCGGCAAATTCAGTTTTATGTCGACGGGCATTAGGCGGTGAAACTATTGATGCAGCGAGTTTTACTTTTATACGTTTACTAGCTGGTGCTGTCGTTTTATTTATTTTTTTACAAATTAAAAGAGACAGCGCATCATCATTAGCAAAAGGTAGCTGGTCTGCCAGTTTTATGTTGTTTATATATGCTGTTAGTTTTTCATATGCTTATATTAGTTTAGATACGGGTACTGGCGCTCTTATCTTATTTGCTTCTGTTCAAATTACAATGTTATTAGTGACAGTCTTTTCTGGTAACCGATTACATGCTTCCGAATGGCTGGGTATTGTTATTGCCTTTACGGGGTTTGTATATCTTATTATTCCTGATATAACGACACCTTCAGTAGTTGGCTTTTTGTTAATGGCGATAGCTGGAATTGCATGGGGTTTGTATACCTTAAAAGGAAGAGCATCAGTAAGCCCATTAAACGATACGGCATATAATTTTATAAGAACAATTCCCTTACTTATTGTACTGGGCATTATTTCATTGAAAGGCGCGCACATAACATCTGAGGGAATTATGTTGGCAGTTTTATCTGGCGCGTTAGCATCTGGTGTCGGTTATAGTATTTGGTATGCAGCTCTTGGTGGGCTTACATCGACCCAAGCGGCCGTTTTACAGTTATTAGTACCTATTATTGCAGCGGCAGGAGGAGTAGTATTTGTTAACGAGGCAATTACAGTTCGCTTAATGTCGGCATCTGGCTTGGTGCTTGGCGGTATTCTAATCGTTGTTTTAGGTCGGTATTATTTTGTGCAGAAAATAATAGATAAAAAATAAAAAGAACTCAGTTGATATTACTTTTTAAATAATAGAACTGTCTCTAAAAACAAGGATGTTATGTGATAAATCAGGCGTTAATATTTTACCCTCTTTTTGTACAGATATTACTAACAGCTATTGTATGGCTGTGGATGTATAAAACAAGGTTTTCAGAAATGAGGCGATTAAAAATACAGCCACAGGCAATCGCAAGGTCAGCTGAGCTGTCAGATAAACTTAAATCAGTCTCCGGTCCATCAGAAAATCTTTCGAACTTATTTGAAATACCTGTTTTATTTTATGTGTTACTTGTTTCAATATTTATTACCCAGCATGTAGATGTATTGTTTTTAGTACTGGCATCTTTTTACGTTGCTTTACGATATGTACATAGCTTTATACACTGCACAAGTAATAAAGTGACGTTAAGATTTTTTGCATATTTTTTAAGTACAATGTTGTTATGGGCTACATGGGCTTTATTTGCCCTTAAAATAATCAATAACTAATAATTAGATATTTAAAAGGGAAAAGTGATGAAAGGAATAATCATAGTCATAGCAATGTCGTTTCTAATGATGGCATGTTCAGAGCCTGAATTAGAGGCTCCTGTTACGAGAGCAAGTGTGATCGATGTGCCTTCTGATTGGGTAGTGCATCAAAAACAGAAAAGCCGAGCGATTACCGAGCATATAAAAAAGCATAAAGTGGCATATGATCGTTTTGCCGATTTTCCTGTTAGTAAAACGCATGGTGTTCCTTACATTTTACTAAAGTTATTACCTAAAGTGGCGCCACAGTTTTGGCCAGATGATGAAAATTTTTTAAAGGTTATTGGTTTATTTAAAGATGAGAGAAACCCAGATTATCCAATAGCAAGAGGTATTGGATTTAGTGGATTATCACGAGACCTTAGTAAAAATGTTGTTGATGTCGCATCGTTTACATGTGGCGGTTGTCACATTGGTCGAGTTAAAGATGATGACGGCAAAATAACTTATTTAGATGGCGGCATTAACAGTGAATTTAGTGTCATCGGGTTTAGAAAAAATATTATTGATACGTTTAATTACTTAGCAAAAAATGAAAAATTGGAAAAAGATAAAAATAAAATAATAGTTAATATTTTTTTAGCGGCTTTAACTGAGGTTGAAAAGAATCACCCCGGTTATTTTTATAATAACTATCAGTTTGAAGATCGTTTATTTGATGAAAAATATGAACAGGAGCAAATAGCACTCTTTAAAAAGAATGCAGATAAATTAATTTCACAGTATGTGGATAGCATGCGTAAGGTGTATAGCGGTTGGAAAGTACTGGTTGAAAAAAACTATAAAACAGATGTAAAAGGAATGATGGCTGGTTATGGCGGAATGGAAGATGCGATTAGCTTTAATACAGTGAGTGCATATACATCATTTAAAGAAAGCCCATTAACCGTATTGATTGCAAAAATTCCTCTTGCCGATGTCGCTGGCCAGACAGATATCATGGCGGTATGGGATCAGCAAAAAAGAAACCCAGGCTGGAATAAAGAGAAAGATGATCTTATTAATGGTGGTGGTCAGTGGAATGGCCATATACCTTTGCCAATTTATAAAAATATTGCGGCTCAATTGACCCTTGGCGTTGATAATATAGATGTCCAGGTATCCGCCTTTTCAGAGGAGTTATTAGACGCATTGCCAGCCGCCGTTTACCCTTATGAATTAGATGTGGCTCTTGCTCAAAAAGGTAAAAAAATATTTGAACGCAACTGCCAAATTTGTCATCAGGCAAATAATGGCAAGGTGTATAAAAATATTGGCACACACACAGGCAGAGCATTGATTGCAGATAATATTATTAGTTGGGGAGCAGTCAGAAGTTTTACCGATGTCTGTTCACCTGATTTGAGTATTATGATGCACGGCAAAGAAACGAAACCTTGTGGTATTTATAAAGGGGTATCGTTAAAAGGTAAAGGTAAGTTTGCCATGACTAAGCCAGCGAGGCATGAGGGTTACAACGCACTGCCACTAATTGGTATTTGGGCACAAGCACCTTATTTACATAATGGTTCAGTGCCGACGATGTATCACATGTTAATGCCGAGTACTCGTCCCGATACGTTCGTGAAAAGCCGTTTGAGTTACGATAAAGAAAAACTGGGTTTTACATGGGAGCTTAATAAAAGTGGTGATAATTCAGGCTATCTTTATAATACCGCTGGCACCGAGGCTTTATCACATCAGGGGCATGATAAAGACATCATAATGCATGATGTTAAATATCGACTTAACTGGGATAAGGATGAAGCCAGCGTTAAGGCGCTTATTGAATATATGAAAGTCCTATAATTATTAGAGCAAGAAATGTTTGACGAAAAAAAGTTATTAAAGTTAGCAGAATATAAAATGCCCTTTGGCAAATATAAATCGACACTGTTGATTGATTTACCTGAGCCGTATGTTGTGTGGTTTTCTAGAAAGGGTTTTCCTGCCGGAGAACTGGGTGAAATGTTGGGCATTACTTATGAAATTAAGGTTAATGGCTTAGAGTACTTATTCAAGCCGCTAAGGAAGTAAAATGATTTTAAATAAGTCATCTCTTATATTGCGAATGGCTCATTTACAGGGGATAGTATTTTTATTTTGACTAAAATAAAGGCTTAATTTAGCAAAATACGCCGTAAATATGACCGTTTGGAGAATAATTGGACGTTTTTTGTATAAAATTAGCCTTTTGGCGTACAATATAAATGTTGATTTAGTTTACTGCCGTAGTGGCCGATGGATTCAATGTGAATTAATTCATGAATACTTAAAGGTATTTAGCCACAGGCTTAAATATCAATTAAATGGAACCTAATACGTTAAATCGCCGTTCATATATATATGAACAAGTGGTGTAGGTAAGTATGAAGCTTAAATTATTAACATTGTCGATATTATCTAGCTTAGCTATGGTGGGCTGTGGTGGCCCTGCGAGTGAAGATGCTAGCGGTCGTAGTGGCGTGCCTAGTGGTGCATTAACATTGAGTATTACAGACGCCGCAGTAGACAATGCAGAAGAAGTTTCGGTGCAATTCTCAGCTATCGAACTAAAGCCAGCAGACGGCTCTTCAATCACTTACACCTTTGATACCCCTTTGAATATTAATTTGCTGAGTTTACAAGGCAGCTTAAGTGAAGACTTTTTTAATAGTATCGTTATTCCCAGTGGCGTATATAACTGGGTTCGATTAGCGGTTAACGCATCTGGCACTTCCGACTCATATATTAAATTTATTAATGATAATAACATCTATGGGCTGACCATTCCCAGTGGTAGTCAGTCGGGTTTAAAGATTAGCGATGGATTTATTGTTGCCGCGGGAAGCGAAACTGCAATGACAATTGATTTTGATTTAAGAAAATCAATCGTTGAGGTATCAGGTGAGTACAAGTTGAAGCCTGTTCTGCGGTTAGTGAATAACGATGATGCTGGTTCAATTACTGGAAGCATAGATGCCACCTTAACTACAGGCGTGGATTGTTCTGATGATCTTCCTGAAACAGGTAATGCAGTTTATGTATTTGCAGGTGCTGATGCAGTAGTTGATGATATTGGTGGTGCATTAGCGGAGCCAATTACAACGGCTCTAATGACATTTAATACAACAACAGGCATGTACGATTACGAAGTGGGTTTCTTACCACAAGGTAGTTATACAGTCGCTTATACTTGTATGGCTGACCAGGATAACCCGGAAGTTGATGACGCGATTATTTTTCAATCAACTACCAATGCAGAGATTGTTGTCCCTGTTGATTTTACAGGCGCAGATATCAATCGCTAAATGGCTTTAGTTTTTATCTGTTAGCCACTTTTCCAATAACT
>JAUVDT010000139.1 GCA_030595185.1 Gammaproteobacteria bacterium | reverse complement strand
TCTCTTTAAAAGCATTTCTATTGGCGTTGGCTATCATTGATGATTTAGGTGCTATCGTTATCATTGCACTGTTTTACACTGTTGAATTATCCACAGCTTCTATAGTCATCGCTTCAATTGCGCTTACTACTTTGTTCGTTATGAATAGGATGGGTGTTACTAGTAAAGCGGCTTATATTTTAGTTGGTATTGTGCTTTGGGTTAGCGTATTGAAATCAGGCGTTCATGCTACTTTAGCAGGTGTCGCACTGGCCTTTATGATACCTTTAAGCTGTAAAGGCAGTGACGGTAAAGTCTTCTCTATGAGCAAAGAAATGGAGCACGGCTTACACTATTGGGTTGCCTTTATGATATTGCCCCTTTTTGCTTTTGTTAATGCGGGTGTTGATTTAAGAGGAATTTCTTTAGAGGAAATGTTAAACCCTGTCCCTATAGGAATCATGCTTGGATTATTTTTTGGTAAGCAATTAGGTGTATTTGGTTTTAGTTTTCTTGCCATCAAGTCCGGTATTGCAAGCTTGCCAAAGGATAGCAACTGGAGGCAACTGTATGGTGTATCTATCCTTACTGGTATCGGTTTTACCATGAGTTTATTTGTTGACTCATTGGCTTATAATGATACTCAGATTTATCATTATGCAGATAAACTAGCCATTCTTCTGGGTTCATTTCTATCTGGTATTGTTGGTTATTATGTTTTGAAAAGTTCAAAGTAGCTGCTTGAAAAAGCATTTAACAAATAGCTTAAACGGACGTAAAAATCACACCGATTTGCATAGCGTTATATTTCACTACGGTTAATAAAATTAAGGAAACTTATGGGTTTAATTAATGATATGGCTCAGTCAGTTTTTAGGAAGGGGGATAATGGTGAAACCGTTTATTTTCCTAATAGTATTCTGAGTAAAGGGCGTGTGGTTACCGATTCTAATAGAGAGAAACAAATACGTTTATTTAGTTTGAATAGCTATAGACTGTTAATCCCGTTTCTTATGTTCTGTATGTGGTATGTCGATATTAAAGACCCTTTTACATTTATCCCGCTACTTTTAGTTGGAATCATAGATTTTGGTTTTAAAAAATATTTATTAAGAGGTTTGCCTGTGTATATAGGTAAACTACACAGTAAAAAAATGCTGGAAGTAAGCGAAGAAGTATATTATCCCGTTATTATTAAAAGCTTTATTGCTGTAGGGCTGATTTTTATGTCGTTGGGTTTGTATTTTATTTTTACAAGTGAAGGCGAGGGAGTAGGGGTTGCTTTCTTCCCAGTCTTTTTAGGTGTGTTGTTTCTTAGTGTTAGCCTGTTTATGGTTAGAGCTAATAAATCCAATAAAAGCCTCAAGTGAAATAATTGTGCATAAGTTACCCTAAATTGAGGTAAGTCTACTTCTCTTTCACTACCCTATTAAGATACAAATACATCGCCGCTGCTAGTCCGCCTGATCCATATATCATACACATCACCATTATTTGATAACGTGCTGCTATTAGTGGTGAGATACCTGAAAGTATTTGTCCCGTCATCATGCCGGGTAGCGAGACTAAACCGACGGCAAGTAGCGCATTGTTTTGAGGGATCATCGCTGTTTTAAATGCAGTGTTTCGTGATTCGATATAAGAACCATTTCTGTCGTATTCTGAATCAAACCGTTCAGCGGCCAAGCTAACGCTGGTCATCGCATTGGCGAAGATCATACCGGCGATGGGTATGAAATAGTTTGGTAAGTACCAGGGGTCTAATTGCAGTACAACTTGTGTGATTAATATAAATGTTAAACCACCCGGTATTAAAATTGAAAAGAAAGTGGATTGATAATGAAAAGGTGTTTTATATTTTATATGGTTAAGCGCAATTGAGCTAGAAACAGTGACCATAAGCAATACAATACTGAGCATTAGAAGGGAGCTGTTGGATGCAAAAATGTAGTTGAGTACATAACCAATTAACATGAGTTGCGCTAACATTCTGCTGACAGCATAAATTGAGTATTTGTATTGATGTGACCATTTAAGAAAAATAAAGATCACAGCTAATACTGGAATAAATGCCAGTGCGAGTAATTCGAGAGGTATGTTTTGAATAGCTGCACTAGTGGGCTGAGACATGTGAAACGTCCGTATTATTTAATCGAGTATAGAGTGGTTATGCTCAATCTAACATGTGTATAATCAAGACTCAAAAAAAATGCTTTAACGGGTTATAGACATGCACGCGACACTGCCTTTGTTGGAAAAAACTGATTTTCCGGCGATAAAACGCTCAACGCCGAAAACGCTTCAGGTTAACCTGGGGTATCGTTGTAATCAGCAATGCTTGCACTGCCATGTAGACGCTAGCCCGAACCGTACCGAGTCCATGTCGGATGATAATATTAACGAAGTGATTAAATTATTATCTTCTGGCTTGATTGATACCTTAGATTTAACCGGTGGCGCACCTGAGTTACACCCTAAATTTCAGTATTTGGTTGAGCGCGCACGAGTGCTGGATGTGCATATTATTGATCGCTGTAATCTCACTATTCTCAGTGAGCCAGGGCAAGAAAACCTGGCAGAGTTTTTAACGGCTAATCAGGTTGAAGTGGTTGCTTCATTGCCATGTTACACAGAAGATAATGTTGATGGTCAACGTGGTAAAGGTGTTTTTAGTGCAAGCATCGAAGGCATTAAAAAACTAAATGATTTAGGTTATGCGCAAGAATTTAGCGACCAAGTATTAAACCTTGTTTATAATCCAACGGGTGCTTTTTTACCACCTTCGCAAGATGAACTTGAAACTGATTATAAAAAGAAATTGTCAGATCAATTCGGTATTCAGTTTAATCATTTATTTACTATTACCAATATGCCTATAAAACGATTTGGAAGTACCTTGATTTCAAAAGGGACATTTGATGAGTATATGAATTTATTAAAATCAGCATACTCTGCAGAAAATTTAAAAACGGTGATGTGTCGTGATTTAATCAGTGTCGATTGGCAGGGCAATTTATACGACTGTGATTTTAATCAGATGTTAGATTTACCGTTATACCTTGATGGAAATAAAAAACATATTAGTAATATTTCACTCGAAGACTTGAGTGATAACAATATAGTGATAGCAGATCACTGTTATGGTTGTACTGCAGGTCAGGGTTCTAGCTGCGGTGGCGCATTGACTGAATAATAAGGGGAAAGATAATGGATGATATGAAACAAAATTTAAAAAGCTCAGATACATGGACTCGTGTTCTCTATATGCTGTTGTTCGTGATTCTATACAGCTTGGCAGAAGTTGTATTAACCGCGGTGATTGTTTTTCAGTTATTACTGATTTTATTTACAGCGAAGAAAAATGCCCGTTTATTAAAGCTTGGGCAAAGCTTGAGTACGTATATTTACCAGGTATTATCGTTCCTTAGTTTTAACAGCGATTATCACCCGTACCCAATGGGTGCGTGGCCTAAAGGTGAGCCTAAACTCAGTAATGATAAAGCTTCGTTAGATAACGAAGCAGATTAAAGTTTATATTAGTTATTTATGACGCGTTATCGAATACAGCATTGGCGAAATCGTGCACAAAGTTTTTATTCAGATTTATCGCCGGATATTTCTGACTGGTTGTTTGATCCTTCCTCACTTACGGCTCGTTTAATAAAACACTGTTCTGGCGAGTTTAGTGTGCGTGTTTTATCCGAAGGTTATAGTCACCCTCGATTAAGTGAACATAAAACATTGGGCATGAAAAA
>JAUVDT010000113.1 GCA_030595185.1 Gammaproteobacteria bacterium | reverse complement strand
TTCGTTCAGGTGCAATGGGTATTAGCCGTGGTGAAAAGACCCTTGGCCTGTAGGCATAAAGTGTAAGCGTTTTTAACTTTACTTATTTTTAGTATCTAATTTTAGAATTTATTTTTTTAGGCAGGAATTAACTATGAACACTTTTTACGATAAAGATTGTGACCTTTCTCTTATCAAAGCAAAAAAAGTAGCCATCATTGGTTACGGCTCACAAGGCCATGCACATGCACTTAACTTAAAAGAGTCTGGTGTTGATGTAACTGTTGCTTTACGTGCTGGTTCTGCATCTGCAGTTAAAGCAGAAAACGAAGGCCTAACGGTTAAGTCAATTGCTGATGCGGTTAAAGCAGCTGATGTAATCATGGTTCTTGCTCCTGATGAAATTCAATCAGCTCTTTACAAGAACGATATTGAGCCAAACTTGAAAGAAGGTGCTACTTTAGCATTTGCACACGGTTTCGCGATTCACTATAACCAGATCGTTCCTCGTAAAGATCTAGACGTTATTATGATTGCTCCTAAAGCACCGGGTCACACAGTACGTAGCGAATTCGTTCGTGGCGGCGGTGTTCCAGATTTAATTGCTGTTTATCAGGATGCTTCTGGTAAAGCGAAAGACTTAGCATTGTCTTATGCGTCAGGTGTTGGTGGTGGTCGTACTGGTATCATCGAAACAACTTTCCAAGACGAAACTGAAACTGATTTATTCGGTGAGCAAGCAGTATTATGTGGTGGTGCTGTTGAGCTGGTTAAAATGGGTTTCGAAACATTAACTGAAGCAGGTTATGCTCCAGAAATGGCTTATTTCGAATGTTTACATGAATTGAAGCTGATTGTTGACCTTATGTTCGAAGGCGGCATCGCGAACATGAATTACTCAATTTCTAACAATGCTGAATACGGCGAATACGTTACTGGTGATAAAGTCATTAACGAAGAAAGCCGTAAAGCAATGCGTCAGGCACTGAAAAATATCCAGAACGGTGAGTACGCTAAGCGTTTCATCCTTGAAGGTGCGACTAACTATCCTGAAATGACGGCACGTCGTCGTCTTAATGCAGCACACCCCATCGAAGTGGTTGGTGCTGAATTACGTGGCATGATGCCTTGGATTGGCGCAAACAAGATTGTTGATAAAACTAAGAACTAAGTTTTATTAAAAAATGATCTAAAGAAAGGGCCTTATGGGCCCTTTCTTATTTGTGGTATCCTATGTTACTAATAATATTAGGTATTTAGGTTAAATTGTGTCAGAAAATACAGAAACAGAAGATCAGATAACCAAGCGTCGTAAAGGCATCTATTTATTGCCAAATTTAATCACTACAGCAGGCTTATTTGGTGGTTTTTACGGCATTGTTGCTGCAATGAATGGTCATTTTGAGCATGCAGCTATCGCAATTTTTGTTGCAATGATTCTTGATGGTTTAGATGGCCGAGTCGCTCGTCTAACGAATACGCAAACGGCATTTGGTGCAGAATACGATAGCCTGGCCGATATGGTTTCATTTGGTGTGGCACCTGCATTAATTATGTACACATGGTCTCTTTCTTCCATGGCTGAATTAGGCTGGCAGTGGGGCAAAATTGGCTGGATGGTTGTGTTTATCTACACCGCTGCTGCCGCACTTCGCTTAGCACGTTTTAATACACAGATAGGTACTTCGGATAAACGATTCTTCATCGGTTTACCAAGTCCGGCTGCCGCAGCTTGTGTGGTTGGCTTTATTTGGGTGAGCGTAGATCAAGACTATGTAGGAAAAGACATGGTTATTCCTGCCGCTATCATTACCTTACTTGCTGGCTTATTAATGGTCAGTAATTTCTTATTTAGCAGCTTTAAAGAAGTCGACTTTAAACATAAAGTACCTTTTGCTGTTTTATTAGTTGGCGTGTTGGTACTAATGTTTGCCTCATTTGACCCACCAAAAGTATTGTTTGCCGGCTTTGTTGTTTATATGTTGTCAGGGCCTTTGATATCATTAATTCGTAAAGTGAAACGTCCGAAGAAAGCCAAAGCGGCAAAAGTACCGGAAGAAAAATAAACGTAATTTAAATAAAACTGACTAACAGGCTTGGAAATTGTTTGTTAAGGCGCTATATTCTAACCATCTATGAAATATTCAATGAAACAGTTTGATTCTCAAACTACGTTTAATACAAACGGTGTTTCATTGTGCCTGCCTAAAGCACTCCTACTATCAGTTTTATTTCTTCTACTGCCGTAAGGCAGACTAAGAGTCCTGGCGAGGTTAATACGTATCGACACACACACACAAAATTTTATACGACAGCACAATATAGCTGTTTACGAGATGAATAGTCTCCGACTTAACTGATCGGGTGATGGAGTAGATAATGAGCACAGATAATTTAATTATTTTTGATACAACTTTGCGTGATGGCGAGCAAAGTCCCGGTGCATCGATGACAAAGGACGAAAAAGTTCGCATCGCAAAAGCATTAGAAAAAATGAAAGTTGATGTTATTGAAGCCGGTTTTCCTATTGCAAGCCAGGGTGACTTTGAAGCAGTAAAAGCCGTGGCTGATGTTATAAAAGACAGCAGCGTTTGTGGTTTGTCTCGCGCCTTAGAAAAAGATATTAATCGTGTTGGCGAAGCACTTAAAAATGCCGCTAATCCACGTATCCACACTTTTATCGCAACCTCTCCAATTCACATGCAAATGAAATTGCGCATGGAACCCGATGCGGTTTTAGAGCAAGCTGTTAATGCCGTAAAGATGGCGCGTGGTTTCACTAATAACGTCGAGTTTTCACCAGAAGATGCCGGACGTTCAGAGCTAGACTTTTTGTGTCGTGTGATTGAAGCGGTTATCGATGCAGGTGCAACCACAATTAATATTCCAGACACTGTGGGTTATAACGTGCCTGATCAATTTGGTTTATTAATTAAAAACTTAATGGAACGCATTCCTAACTCAGATAAAGCTGTTTTCTCAGTGCATTGTCATAACGACTTGGGTATGGCTGTCGCGAATTCATTAGCGGCTGTGCAAAATGGTGCGCGTCAGGTTGAGTGTACGATTAACGGTTTGGGTGAACGAGCAGGTAATGCATCACTTGAAGAAATTGTGATGGCTATTCGTACGAGACAGGATATTTTTACCTGCGATACACGATTAGATACCACACAAATAATGAACTGTTCGCGTTTAGTATCGGGTATCACTGGTTTTGCAGTGCAACCGAACAAAGCAATTGTTGGTGCTAATGCATTTGCACACGAGTCAGGTATTCATCAAGACGGTGTTTTAAAAAATCGTGAAACATACGAAATTATGCGAGCACAAGATGTCGGTTGGGCAGATAACCGTATTGTTTTGGGAAAACATTCTGGTAGAAATGCATTCCGTAGCTGTTTAAAAGACTTAGATATCGAGTTTGAGTCAGAAGAAGAATTGAATGATGCATTTGCTCGCTTTAAAGAGTTGGCCGATAAAAAACACGAAATATACGATGAAGATTTACGTGCCTTAGTTAGCGAAAGTGAAGCGCAATTAGAAAGTGAATTGTATAAAATGGTGAGCTTAAAAGTCTGTTCTGAAACAGGTGAGATACCAGAAGCCACCATTGTTATGTCAATTGATGGCAAAGAAGAAAGCTCAACATCGACGGGTAGTGGCCCAGTTGATGCAACTTTTAAATCCATCGAAAAAATGGCTAACAGTGGTGCTGAATTAAAGTTGTATTCTGTTAACAACATTACAACAGGAACAGATTCGCAAGGTGAAGTAACGGTTAGGCTTGAGTTAGATGGGCGCATTATTAATGGGCAAGGTGCGGATACTGATATCGTGATTGCTTCTGCAAAAGCGTATATCCATGCACTTAATTTATTAGAAAACCCTGCTAATCGTGCGCACCCACAACACGCAGATGTCTAACTCTCATCATTACAAAGCGGGGCTCTTATGAGCCCCGAATTACGACAGCAATACCTGAAAGCAATGGGTATTCAGCTGTGGCAGAGTCGATATCAGGCTGAGCCAGTTGTAATACCTGAGGCTGCACCTGTTATTGAAACTGATGTTTCAATTGAACAGCCTGCGACTTCAGAGGCAGAGCAAGTACCGAAGAATGAAAGTTCAGCGGACTGGTTAGCGTTAGAAAATACAATACACTCATGTGTTGCCTGCGAATTGAGCCAGAGTCGAACTCAGTCTGTCGTTGCAGAAGGTAATAACAATGCGCGTTTAATGATTATTTCAACAGCGCCAGCGAATAATGCTGAAACAGTATCGAATTTATTGGCGACAGAATCCAGCCAGCTGTTTAGTAAAATGTTAAATGCAATTGAAATTAATCGAGAAGATATCTATTTTACCAGTCTGGTTAAATGCCAGTTACCAGTAGATCGGGAATTGAGAACAACAGAAATTTTATGTTGTGAACAATACTTAAGTCAGCAAATTGAAAAAGTTAAACCAGATTTAATCGTGGCTTTAGGTGAGTTTAGTGCGCAACAATTAGTTGTCAGTAAAAAATCTCTGCATGAGTTACGCGGTAAGAAATATCAATATCATTCCATTCCTTTAATTGTTATGCCCCATCCGGATCACTTGTTAAATAATCCTCAGGATAAACGTGATGCATGGCATGATCTTTTACAAATCAAACAAAAGCTAAATGGCTGATAACTCATCAGGCAAACAATCTGATTTGCCTACCAGTAGTTTCCGCTTAATGCATCTTGAAGATGTCGAAAGCGTTTTTGCTATTGATGAAAAAGTTTATCCATTTCCCTGGACAGAAGGCATTTTTTCTGACTGCATTAAAAGTGGCCATCTTTGCATCGTTAATGAAACTAATAATGAAATAGTTGCTTATGGTGTTGTCGGAATGATAGTTGATGAAGCGCATATTTTGAATTTAAGTGTGCGGGGAAATTGTCAGGGAAAAGGCTTGGGGCGAGAACTATTACTTTATTTATTAACACTGGTGAGAAAAGCGAAAGCTACTCGTGCCTTACTTGAAGTGCGAGAGTCTAATCGAGTTGCAATCAATTTGTATACTAGTCTTGGTTTCGAAAAAATAGGTAAACGTAAAGACTACTATCCCGCCGATAATGGAAGAGAAAACGCGATAGTGTTAGCAAAGCCTATTTAATTTAGAAGGCTTAAATCGTCTCAAGTTAGTACTTAGCTGTCGTTAAAATCAAAAGACAGAACCTACCGCAGAGGCGCAGAGCGCGCGGAGAAAACCTTTTATATGTCTATCACTTATTTAGGGAAGATAATGTGTATAGGCTGTTTCAGGGTAAAGACTACCCTTATATTTTTCTTTGTTTTACCTCTGCGCTCTCTGCGCCTCTGCGGTGAAATCCTTTGATTTAGATTTTCTAACGACCGCTTCAGGATATTTGAAGCCATTAGTTTGCATTTTCTCTGCTGCC
>JAUVDT010000005.1 GCA_030595185.1 Gammaproteobacteria bacterium | reverse complement strand
GGCGTGGTAAAATTAATGCTCAGCATAATATAAGGTCATATAAAAAAGAATTAACCATTGTAATAGTTATAGTTAGTCGTTCTTGCAACTATTTGTTTTTCCACTGTTCTAAGTGATCCTGGCTACAAAAGGTCAGTTCATTATATTTGATGGCGTCACTTTCTGGTATGTAAATATTGCAAAATTTGCATTGCACAATGTTCTTAATTTCTTTGGGTTGATTGTTTTTGGGTCGAGATTTCGTGGTTTTATTTTTAATCATTCGGCTCACTAACCAAACAGCAACACCAATAGCGATAAATAGAATAAGAGTACGAAACATAATAGCTAAAATCCAGAATAATGTGAGATAAGTTCTAGCGCATTATAATGAGTTTCTGAACATATTTCCTGATAGAATTCGCCATCACACAATATATTGAATAGCTTGATAGAGAACCCTATGGCGTCAGACTTAAAAATAGCCCTGATTCAAGAAAACTTTTTAGTTGGCGATACGTACGGCAATACTGAAAAGATTATCTTGCTGGCAAAGCAGCAAGAGCAAAAAGGGATGGATCTGGTTGTTTTTCCTGAATTGGCCATTACGGGTTATCCACCGGAAGACTTACTCCTACGCCCTGCTTTTTTACGACAAATTAAAGAATGTATTGAAAAGATATGTACTGCTGTTACAGGTATCGACATTGTATTGGGAGCGCCTCGCTCAGGAGTAGGTGATGAAAGTGCTTTGTTATTTAATAGCGCTTTTTGGATCAGACAAGGCCAAGTTTTTGCCGTATACGATAAAAAAGAATTACCGAATTACGCCGTTTTTGATGAAAAACGGTACTTTACAGAAGGTAAAGGTGCCACCGTTGTCGACTTTAAAGGTCACAAAATAGCGCTATTGATTTGTGAAGATATCTGGTTGCCAGAGCCTGCTTCAATGGCTGTAGCGGATGGTGCTCAACATTTATTAGTATTGAATGCTTCTCCATTTCATCGGTATAAAAATCAACAGCGTCTTGCTGAGCTTAAAAAGCGCGCGGGTGAAACTGATTGCAATATATTCTATTTGAATATGGTGGGTGGTCAGGATGAGCTGGTTTTTGATGGCGCATCGTTTGTTGTATCGTCACAACAAAAGCTGATTGCTAAGGCAGCCTCATTTCAAACAACTGAAATACCATTATTGCTTAGCGCGAAGGGTATGTTGAGTACTGAAAGTGGCATCGCTCCAGAGCAAAGTGATGTAGCGGATGTTTATCAGGCATTGGTGCTGGGCGTGAAAGATTACGTAGAAAAGAATGGTTTTAAGGGAGTATTAATAGGCTTATCCGGAGGTGTCGATTCAGCTCTGACATTGGCGATTGCAGCTGATGCTGTCGGTGCTGAAAAAGTGCGTGCAGTTATGATGCCTTCTCGTTACACGGCTGATATGAGTTTTGAAGATGCTGAAAGTGAAGCAGAAGCGCTTGGTGTTCAGTATCAAGTCATATCCATAGAGCAAACATTTGAAGCCTTTTTAGAAACATTGCATGAGCCATTATTAAAAGGCACACAAACCGATACCACGGAAGAAAATATTCAGGCACGTTGCCGTGGTGTGATGTTAATGGCCATTTCGAACAAAACAGGCTTTATGGTATTAACAACCGGTAATAAGAGTGAAATGGCGGTTGGATACGCCACTTTATATGGTGATATGTCGGGTGGTTTTGGTCCATTAAAGGATATTAGCAAGACTCTGGTCTACGAGCTATGCCGATATAGGAATACATTAAGTGACGTTATTCCAGAAAGAGTCCTGACAAGGCCGCCATCAGCAGAACTTGCACCTGATCAAGTAGATCAGGACAGCTTACCGCCTTATGACACTATTGATGCTATTCTTGAAATGTCGGTAGAACAAGACATGCCAGTCACTGACATTGTGGCTGCAGGATATGATTTAGAGACAGTCGAGCGTATTATTGGCATGGTTCAGCGCAATGAATACAAACGACGACAAGCCGCTCCCGGCGTTAGAATAACTCGTCGTGCATTTGGCAGAGATAGGCGTTATCCTATTACGTCAGGTTATAGACGAAAATAAATCTGTTAAAAATCAGGTTCTAGATTGATTACATTGGCATTTTGGGGAAACCAGCTAGCTGGTTGACTGTTTTGAGAGACGATAAATGAAAAAAATAGAAGCAATAATAAAACCATTTAAGCTGGATGATGTTCGTGAAGCACTGACTGAAATTGGTGTTACTGGAATGACAGCAACTGAAGTTAAAGGCTTTGGGCGTCAAAAAGGCCATACAGAGTTATATCGTGGCGCTGAATATGTTGTTGATTTCATGCCAAAAGTAAAAATTGAGTTGATTGTGTCAGATGATCAGGTAGAAAGCTCTTTGGGTGCAATCACCGAAGCAGCACGTACGGGTAAAATTGGAGATGGTAAGATTTTTGTCAGTACGGTTGAACGTGTTATCCGAATTCGTACGGGTGAAGAGGGTGATGAAGCAATATAATCGCTTCTTTTGCATGTGTATCGAGTTATAAATCGTCTAATTGCTGACTGCAAATAGTACAGAGCAGAGCCTTAAAAGATTATTTTTTACCGCCAATAAACGCGAATGAACGCAAAAAGGTCAAAACCTTTTTTATAATAAAAAACGCCGTCATTCCGGCGTGCTTTTAGCCGGAATCTAGCGGCTTTAGTTTTTAAGTCATTGGATTCCGGTTAAAGCCCCACCGGAATGATAAATTCTTTATTTAGTATAAATAGACCTAAAGTCTTTTGACTTTTTTGCGTACCCAAAGCACTTCGTGGGGCAGGCCCTTTATTGGCGGTAAAAAATATTTTCTTTGATCTTCCGCTTTAGGATGCTTTGTGACAATTGAGTGCTAAATCTTCGGTGTTTCTAGCGCCTTTCGTTGCGCTAATTCTTCTATCTTTTCTTCTGGCACAGCTTCAATTTTCACTGCAGGGTTCATTGCTTTGATTTTGCGTGTGTCATCAGCCAGTTTATTCATACCCAGTTTGTCATAAGCCATAATCATAATATCTAAAGCGTCGTTTCTTGCGGGTGACTTTTGATAATACTTGATGACATTCTGCGCACGATTAATTGCAGCAATCCATGCTTCACGCAACATATAGTATTTGGCTGCTACTATTTCAGATTCGGCTAATTTATTGTGCAGATAAATACTGCGAAGATACGCATCAGGAGCGTATATGCTCTTAGGGTAACGACGAATCAGGTGATTAAAGTCTTTCATTGCCTGTCGAAGGTTTTTAGAGTCATGTTCTGCCAAGTTTCTTGGGAACCAGCCATCAAATAGCCCGGCACCTCGGTAAAAATTAGCTAAGCCTTTCAGGTAGATAGCGTAATCAATATGTTTGTTTCGAGGATGAAGACGGATAAAGCGTTTGATAGCGCTGATGGCAGAGTCAGGCTCTTCAAACTTATAATAAGCGTAGGCGACATCCAGTTGCGCTTGTTTAGCGTAGCTACTGAAAGGGTGGCGAGCCTCTAAAGTTTCTAATTTTTTGATAGCAGATTCGAATTCAGCTAATCTCAAATCATTTTTAGCTTCAACATAAAAGTCTTTTGCTGACCAACCTTTATAAGGGTCTTCTTTAACCTTGTCAGAACTACAGCCAAATAAAAGGCCAAATACTGTTAAAATAAGCAAGAAGCGTGAAAAAGAGGTAATGGCTTGACGTGAGGGTGTGATAAATGAACTCATATAATTATTTACTTTATTCGCTACAATCAAAATATATACCCATTATAACCGAGATGTGAACGATTTATCCAAATGACTGATGAAATATTAACAACGATTATTCCCGACAATATGACGGGCCAACGATTAGATGCCGCATTGGCGAGTTTGTTCCCTGAATACTCACGCAGTCGACTGACTCAATGGGTGAAGCAGGGATTAGTGGAGTTGGATGGTAAAATTCCACGACCACGCGACAAAGTGAGCGCCGAACAAACAGTGACTATAAAAGTGCAAGCGTTGGAGTGTGAATCAGAGGTTGTCGCTGAAGATATTCCTCTTGATGTGGTGTATGAAGACGATGATATTCTGATTATCAATAAACCAGTTGGCATGGTGGTACACCCGGCTGCAGGTCACTGGACAGGCACACTGCAAAATGGCCTATTACATTATGCCGAAGTGCTTAGTAGCATTCCGCGTGCGGGCATTGTGCACAGACTGGATAAAGACACATCGGGACTATTGGTAGTTGCTAAAAATCTAAAAGCACATAAATCATTAACCGAGCAGTTACAGGCAAGAACGGTGCATCGTGAATACCAGGCGATAGTGAATCAAGTGATGACAGCCGGTGGAACTGTCGATGAGCCCATTAAGCGAGATGCCAGAGAACGCAAGCGCATGGCGATTCGAGAAGAGGGTAAAGAAGCCATTACGCATTACCGCATTATCGAAAAATTCCGTCGTCATACGCATATTAGAGTGTACCTTGAAACCGGTCGTACACATCAAATTCGTGTACATATGAGCCATATTCGCTTTCCTTTGGTGGGCGATGTTTTATACGGTAGCCGTGCGATTGTTCCTAAAGGCTCTACTGAAAGTTTAATCGCTGCCATACATGGCTTTAAGCGACAGGCTTTGCATGCTGCTAAATTGGGTTTGATTCACCCCTCAACGGGTAAAGAAGTGGAATGGGAAGTGCCATTACCAGATGATATGTTGCACGTGCTGAATGAATTAAGAGCTGATGCAAAAGCTCATGAAGAAGATAATTAGTAATTTGGAATCGAGAAAAAAGCCAGACGTACTTTGGGCCGACTGGCCAGCACCAAAGGCTATAAAAGCCCTGACAACAACACGTGTTGGCGGGGTAAGTCAGGGGGCATACAGTAGTTTGAATTTAGCGGATCATGTTGATGATACGCTTGAACATGTAACTCAAAATCGACAAATCATTAGCCAGTCCTTAAACATACAAGAACCTGTTTGGCTTAAGCAGGTGCATGGCGTACAGGTAGTGGATGCTGCTACAGCTTTGCATCA
The DNA here is from genome assembly GCA_030595185.1 of Gammaproteobacteria bacterium. Lineage (GTDB taxonomy): Bacteria > Pseudomonadota > Gammaproteobacteria > SZUA-229 > SZUA-229 > JAUVDT01. Next base: position 43,528 of record JAUVDT010000005.1, on the reverse strand, counting down.
TGCAGAAGCCGACGCTATTTTTTCTAATCAAAACAATCAAGTTTGTGCTGTCTTAACAGCGGATTGTCTACCTTTATTATTTTGTAACCAAACAGCCAGCAAAGTAGCTGCGGCTCACGCTGGCTGGCGTGGTTTAGCCGACGGCGTTATCGAACAAACTGTTGATTCAATGCAAGAAAGGCCAGAAAACATAATGGTATGGTTGGGGCCAGCAATAGGTGCCAAGTGTTTTGAAGTAGGGCAGGATGTTTATGATACTTTCGTCTCTCAAACTGCTGAGTCAGCGTTAGCCTTTACAAAAACAGATGCCGAACACTATCTGGCAGATATATACCAATTGGCTCGACTGCGTTTAAAGCATCTCGGTATTGATAAAGTATATGGTGGCGGTTTGTGTACTTATACTGACGAAGAACGGTTTTATTCCTTTAGAAAAAATAAAATAACCGGCAGAATGTCTAGCATGATTTGGATATCATCAGAATAAATTATAAAAACCTGCACATATAAAATAAAAAGATAAGTAAGAGGATGAGCAATGAAGAAGTGGAGTTTATTAACGCTAGTTGGTGCTGATCAGCCCGGTATCGTTTCCAAAGTAACTCAGGCATTAGCCGCTGTAGATTGTGAGTTAGGTGAAACATCAATGATGCGCATGGGGTGTAATTTTTCAATGATGTTAAGAGTGCATCACGATGGAAAAGATTTGCCTGATTTATTAAAAGGCGTGTGTAGTGAATTAAAATTGCATTTGCATGTCGATGAAGATGTTGATGGCGCGTGTGTTGATAATGAACCCGATGTGAATATCACGGTATACGGTGCAGACCGTAGCGGAATAGTTGCTGAAGTGACCAGTACATTAGCGGATGCCGGTTTAAATATTATTGATCTTGAAACCGCATTGGCCGGTACCACCGATAAACCCATCTATATTATGACAATAGAAGGGCAGGCTAAGAATGGTGTGGATGCTTTGACAGATGCTGCTAAAACTATTTCGGCTGCCGTAGAAATGAATATTGTGCCGATACAAACACTACGGGCGTAATATGACTGTTCTTGAAATTATTCATTACCCCGATGACAGACTAAAACAAGAATCGCAAGAAGTTGAGTTATTTGATCAAGAGTTAAAGGATTTTGTAACAGACCTTGAAGAAACTCGCATGGCAGGCCCAGGAGCTGTTGGTATTGCAGCGCCTCAAGTTGGTTGTGCAAAACGACTGGCAATTGTTGATGTATCGGGTTTGAAAAAGCCGGTTGATAATCACGGTTATTTATTAATGATCAACCCTGAAATCACTAAATGGGAAGGCATGGAAAAGGGTCGGGAAGGTTGTTTGTCTGTTCCTGATTTTACCGGTAATGTCATTCGTGCTGAAAAAATTAAAATTCGTTTTCAGGGTCTGGATGCGCAGTGGACTGAATTTGAAACACACGGTTATGAAGCGCGAGCGATTCAACACGAAATCGATCACCTTGATGGTATGTTGTTTTTAGATCGTTTAGTGAGCCGTCGTACTGACCTATTTCAACGAAAAATTTATAAAAAATAGTTTGTAACTGATTGAAAAAAAGACACGACTAATACAGAGCAGGTATTTAAAAGATTATTTTTTACCGCAAATGAACGCGAATACACGCAAAAAAGTCAAAAGACTTTAGGTTTATTTATACAAAATAAAGAGTTTGTCATTCCGGTGGTGTTTTAACCGGAATCCAATGACTTAAAAACTAAAGGTGTTAGATTCCAGCTAAAAGCACGCTGGAATGACGGCATTTTTTATTATAAAAGAGGTTTTGATTTTTTTGCGTGTATTCGCGTTCATTTGCGGTAAATATTTTTTGACTCTAACGACCGTTTCAGGATGATTGGCGACAAAAGGTAACTTTGATCGAAATCAAGCGCTTAAAGCTTTCTTAACGCTTGCCCTTGAAAAATAGAATATTGCCCGTATTTTTAAGCTAATCTTAAATTAATTACTACGGAGACATTCGCATGAGAATGGATCGTTTAACCAGTAAATTTCAAACCGCGATCAGTGATGCACAGTCATTAGCTATCGGCCGTGATCATCAATTTATCGAACCCTGTCATTTATTATTAGCTCTCTTAGATCAAGATGGTGGCACGGTACGTCATTTGCTGACGCTTTCAAATGTTAATGCCAATTCGGTGCGCTCGGGTTTAGATGAAGAGTTAGATCGATTGCCGCAAGTTGAAGGTTCACAAGGTGATGTGCACCTGTCGAATGATCTGGCTAAAGTGTTAAACGTTTGCGATAAAATGGCACAAAAACGTAAAGATGATTATATCTCCAGCGAGATTTTTATACTTGCTGTTTTAGAATTGAAAAATGCCGTTGGCGAAATATTGACTAAAGCAGGCGCACAACAAAAAACTGTTGAAGATGCTATCGAAAAAATTCGTGGTGGTCAGAAGGTTGATGATCCCAATGCAGAAGAGCAGCGCCAAGCGCTGGAAAAATATACCATAGACTTAACCGAACGCGCTGAGCAAGGTAAGTTAGACCCTGTTATTGGTCGCGATGAAGAAATACGCCGTACTATTCAAGTTTTGCAACGTCGTACTAAAAATAATCCTGTGCTAATTGGTGAACCGGGTGTTGGTAAAACAGCAATCGTTGAAGGGCTTGCTCAACGTATTATTAACGGCGAAGTGCCTGAGGGTTTAAAAAACAAACGTGTTCTTTCTTTAGACATGGGTGCATTAATTGCAGGCGCAAAATTTCGTGGTGAATTCGAAGAACGTCTAAAAGCTGTTTTAAATGACCTTTCAAAACAGGAAGGCCAGGTTATTTTATTTATCGACGAAATTCATACCATGGTGGGTGCTGGTAAAGCAGAAGGCGCGATGGATGCGGGTAATATGTTAAAGCCTGCTTTAGCACGTGGCGAATTACATTGTGTTGGTGCCACAACTTTAGATGAGTACCGTCAAAATATTGAAAAAGACCCTGCATTGGAGCGTCGCTTTCAAAAAGTTTTGGTGGAAGAGCCTAACGTTGAAGATACCATTGCTATTTTACGTGGTTTAAAAGAGCGTTACGAAATTCATCACGGTGTTGATATTAGTGACCCTGCTATTGTGGCTGCGGCGACATTATCTCATCGTTATATTACAGACAGACAATTGCCTGATAAAGCCATTAACTTGATTGATGAAGCGGCCAGTAAAATTCGTATGGAAATTGATTCTAAACCAGAAGTAATGGATCGATTAGAGCGTCGAATGATTCAATTAAAAATTGAACGTGAAGCCTTGAAAAAAGATACCGATGAAGCTACTAAAAAACGTTTGTCGAATCTTGAAGATGAATTAAAAGAGTTAGAAAAAGAATTTTCAGAATATGTAGAAGTATGGCAAGCAGAAAAGGCGGCGTTACAAGGTACTGCGCATATTAAAGAAGAGCTTGAGCGCGCGCGTATGGAAATGGATACCGCAAAACGTGCGAATGATTTAGCTCGTATGTCAGAATTACAATATGGCCGTATACCCGAATTAGAAAAGAAACTGGATATGGCATCCCAGGCCGAAATGCAGGAAATGAGTTTGCTGCGTAATAAAGTATCCGATGAAGAAATTGCAGATATTGTTTCTAAATGGACAGGTATCCCAGTTAGTAAAATGATGGAAGGCGATCGTGAAAAACTATTACGCATGGAAGAAGAATTAGGCGAAAGAGTTGTTGGGCAAAGTGAAGCGGTGTCGGCAGTTTCTAACGCGATTCGTCGTTCACGAGCAGGCTTGTCTGATCCTAATCGCCCCAATGGTTCATTTCTATTTTTAGGCCCAACCGGTGTTGGTAAAACAGAATTAACCAAAGCACTGGCTGAATTCATGTTTGATAGTGAAGATGCAATGGTACGTATTGATATGTCTGAGTTCATGGAAAAACATTCTGTGGCTCGATTGGTTGGTGCGCCTCCTGGATACGTGGGTTATGAAGAAGGTGGTTATTTAACGGAGGCAGTGCGCCGTAAACCTTATTCCGTTATTTTGCTGGATGAAGTCGAAAAAGCGCACCCAGATGTCTTTAATATTTTATTACAGGTACTGGATGATGGTCGTCTAACTGATGGTCATGGTCGTACGGTCGATTTCAGAAACACAGTTATTATCATGACATCTAATCTGGGTTCACAACAGATCCAGGAAATGTCGAGTGCCAAAGATAATGACGGCCTGGACTATGAAAAGATGAAAGCTGCTGTAATGGAAATTGTAGGTCAGCACTTCAGACCAGAGTTTATTAACCGTGTTGATGAAAGTGTTGTTTTCCATCCATTAGGTCTGGATCAGATTCGCGTGATTACACGAATTCAGGTTGAAATTTTACGCCAGCGTTTACTTGAACGTGACATTGATTTGCAGTTAACGGAAACTGCATTAGATAAGTTGGGTGAGGCTGGGTTTGATCCGGTTTATGGTGCACGGCCACTTAAACGTGCTGTTCAACAACGACTTGAAAATACACTGGCTCAGCAATTACTGGAAGGCAAATTTATGCCAGGCGACGTAATAGCGGTTGATATCGATGGGGAAGATCTGACTTTTACTCGCAGTGTTAAACCTGTGAAGGACGAACCTGTCAGCATGGCTTAATGACTATAGTCTCTACTCAGAGATAAGCATTTGTGGTGAAATTTGCGCCCCAGAGTTGTAAAGGGGCGCTTTTTTAATAAATATTGTTGTGAGTGGAAATCGTGATAAAAAAACATTGTTTTTTCATTGTTTTATATTTTTTACTCTGCTCATCTGTTCTGGCGAGCGAGACTCGTAAAGTAGAATTACTATCAACCTATCACTCTATCAAGAACAAACAAATTGAATTACTTCAAAACCAGCCCTTAAGTATTAAATCCACAGTTACTGAAAATCGTTTGAGCGCAGATATATATGCGCTCAAACATTATGATTTTCAGCAATTGACGACTGACTTGTCAAAGCCTGCACAGTGGTGCCGGTTTGTGACCTTGCATTTAAATATAAAGGCATGCACTTATACATTATCACCCAATACCAGCCTGAGTTTTTACGCGGGCAGAAAGTTTTATGAACCAGCTGAGGATGCTTTTGAATTGCATTACCAGTTTAAAGTGGATTATTTAGATAAAGAATATTTCAGGTTAAATTTAACAGCTAAGGATGGGCCTTTTGGCACCGAAGATTATTTGATTCGTCTTGAAATACTGAAAGTGGATAAACAGTTGCTTTTACATATGTCTTTGTCATATCAGACCAGTTTCTCAAGCAGGATGGGCACTAGTGTTTATTTGTCGACAATAGGTTCCGATAAAGTCGGCTTTAGCCAAAAGTTAAATGACCAGGGTGAATTGAATTACATTGGTGGAATAGAGGCAATTATTGAAAGGAACGTAATGCGTTATTTTCTGGCGCTATCAACTTATATGCGCCATTCCGATCAAGTAGAAATGATTAAGTCGTGGTATTTAGCAACAGAGAACTATGCGCGACAGTTACATGAAGTTAAGGAAGAGGATTATTTCAAAGCTAAACAGCTGGAGTTTGATCAGCAATTTAAAATGCAGCAGAGAGTTGATGCTGGCAAGCCTGTTTTTGAATCGTTATTCGACGATTAAATGAGTACAAAGTGTGTTTTTCTTAATTATATAATTAATTACTAATATTTAAAGTGTCTTTAGTTTTAATTTCTTAATCAATCTTTCAGTGTTAACATTACTCATGATTAATGGGTTTGCTGGTTAAGGGATATAACTGTTTCATTTTTCATTTACTTCCTGAATATCAAATAAATCCGCTACTCTGAACAGTTTATTCAAATTATAAAAGATAAATTATTGGATACGGGAGTCGTAATGGATATTTCATGGAAAAATCTCTTTAAAATTTTTGTTGTTGTCGTAATCACTTTAGGGTTCTTTACATCGTTTGTAAAAACCGTTCAGAACTGGGATGACGATGCTGATAGGGGCGCAATGCTCATGTCAGAAAGTCATTTTGGTGATTCATTCGATAAAATATACCCTGGATTGGCCATAAATGAAGAGGGCGATGAAGTGCCTTGGCAGGGCTGGGAGCCAGAAGACAGCATGTGGTTTTATACCACCACACAGGGTACTGATTTACTTCCTTATGATTTTTATATGGTGCTTGAGAAAAAAGAGTCTCAAGAATTATTTAGATCAAATAAGAATATGGATTCCTATCGTTATATCCCATTGAAACCAACATTCAGTAATTCTGATGGTTTGGCATTAGGCTTTGTTAAAGATACTTATAAAGGCAAAGACTATATTGGTCTTACGTGTGCTGCATGCCATACCGCGCAAATAAATTATAACGGTGTTGCCATGAGAATTGATGGTGGCCCGGCGATGGCGGATATGGAAAACTTTGTTAAAGACTTGACCTTCGCCATGCAAGATACGATTTCTAACCCAGAAAAGTCAAAACGTTTTGTTGATAGAGTACTGGGTCGTAATGGTTTTGGTCAGATGATAAGTGGTGGCCGAAATTACAGTAATGAAGAAGACGTTAAAATAGATATGAAAAAATATGCGGCCAGACTGCATGATTACATTACGATGAACCACAGTAATTTATCTTATGGCTATGCCAGACTCGATGCTTTTGGTCGAATATTTAATCGCGCAATACAGCATGTATTAAACAAAGAGCAAATAGAAAAAGCTTTGTTAACGGTTACAACTGCTGATGTTGTAGAAAAAGTATTAGAAGGCAGTCCAGAAGGCGTTATAAAAGATAATGACTTTGATCGTATTATAGAAAAGCTAAAACCAATCTTATCTACACGCAAGATGGTGGAATTGAAAAACGAAATATTTAATAGCCCTAATGCACCGGTGAGTTATCCTTTTCTTTGGGATATTGCGCAACACGATTATGTGCAGTGGAATGGTATTGCAGCAAATGCGGGCTTAGGTCCCATCGGTCGAAACACTGGTGAAGTAATTGGTGTGTTCGGTACCTTGGACTGGCGTGAAGAAGATGGCTTTAGTATGTCGGCATTAATCAGTGGTGAATTTCCTTTTGGTAAACACGTTAAATATGAATCATCGGTTAATGTAAATAATCTTGAACGTATAGAAACCCACTTGCGAGACCTGACATCACCACAATGGCCTGAGGATGTTCTTGGTAAGCTGGATACTGATCTTATTAAACGCGGAAAAGTATCGTATGAAAAACGTTGTGTTTCTTGTCATGCAACAATTGATCGAACTGATCCAGAACGAAAAATAATTGCGCATTTTACATCGGTAGATAAAGTAAAAACAGACAGTAAAATGGCAACTAATGCATTGGTGTATACCGGTAGAAGCGGCATTGTCCAGGATCAGTATCTAAGCCTTGGTGTTGGCAATTTGTACATGGAAGAACGAATGCCGGTAGCCGCATTGCTTACAGTCGCAACGACAAATGTTGTGGCGACGCCAGACCCAGACAAATGGTGGCCTAGACGGTTTGCAGATTGGGCCTATACATTAATCTCATCGTATTTCCATAATCCGATTAAACCATCTGTTAAACGTGGTGATTATGATCCTGATACAACTGTTAATCCTTTTGCATCACTAATGTCTTATAAAGCGCGCCCACTTAATGGCATCTGGGCAACTGCGCCTTATTTGCATAATGGTTCTGTGCCAACACTTTACGATTTATTGTTACCGAAGAAAAAGAAAACAGATTCCGATAAGGGCGAATACCGTCCGGATGAGTTTTATACCGGTAGTCGAGAATTTGATCCAGAAAAAGTTGGCTTAAAGAGTCAGGGCTATAAAGGCAGTCGGTTCTTAACACACCTGAAAGGTAATAATAATACTGGTCACAATTATAGCGATGGAATGAGCAAACAAGAGCGGCTTGAATTACTTGAATATCTTAAGACCTTATAGGAAATAAAATGTCAGAGATAAAGGATTATTTGCAGCTCTACGATGCAGCAGTAGAGGAAGAAAAGTTTCCTCTGGTTTATGGTTGGATGAAAACGGAACCATTACCTTTTTTTAAACAATTGCGCGAACAACGTCCGGTGTTAGTAACGCCGGAGGCTACTATCGTCACTTTGTTTGAAGATGTGCGTGATACGTTGATGTTGCCAAAAATATTCACGGTGAGTTTATACAAACCGAAAATGGCCGATTATTTAATGGCGCATGATGATGATGCGTTGCATGATCGAGAAAAAGCGATTATGCATGCGATGCTAACGCGTGATGATTTGCCGTTAGTAAGAAAATTAGTGGCTAAAAATGCAGCGAAAATTTTAGATGATGCCAATGGCAGTATAGAAATTGTCGAAGACTACTGCCGCGGTGTACCAGCAACAATAGTACAAGATTACTTTGGTCTTGATGGTGTTGATGCCAAGTCTTTAAAAGACTGGTCGTTTTGGACTCAGTACGATACGTTTCATAATCAGCCGTTTAGTCTTAACTCAAAAGAAAAATTTGATTACATTGTTAAAGAACATGCGCGTGCATCGGATGAGCTGGGTAAATACATTACTCATTTAATGATTCGTAAATCAATATCGGTGAAATTAGGTGAAGCAAAAAATAAACTGTTTTTTGCGTGGAATTTATTAGTTAAAGGGTTTTATTGGATAACGGGACGAAAAGTTGAGAAACTGACCGATAACATAGTGACGAGAATGTTACGTGCTTCATATCCTGATCAACTGGATTTTGGTCTGCAGCGAGTCGGCACAAATGCCGGTGGTTTATTGGTGGGTGCCATCGAGACAACATCTCAGGCGGTAGCGCAATCGATTGAAATGATTTTGCAAGACAGTGATCTTTTGAACAAAGCAAAAGAGGCTGCGCAATTAGAAGACACAAGTGATTTTGATAATATTGTTTGGGAAACATTGCGTTATGTTCCGATCAGTCCGTTTGTTTTCAGGCAGGCGGGTGAAAAATATACCATTGCAAAAGGCCGTGATCATGAAACAACTATTGATTCGGGTACTTACGTTTTAATTGCAACCCAATCAGCAATGTTCGATAAGTACGCTTACGATGATCCTGATGAATTTAATCCTGATAGAACCTTTTATCATAACTTTATTTTTGGTTACGGCTCACATGAGTGTATGGGGAAATATGTCGGCATGGAAATGATGCCGGAAATGGTTAGGCAGGTTGTTTTACGTACAAATATAAAAGCTAACGGCGATATTGATTATGATGGGAAACCATTCCCAACATTTTTTAATTTAAGTTGGGATTAATCTTTATCGTTCACCATCTCCTCCGGCTTTAGATAATAATTTATCCATTAAGCGAGTACTTAAAAAACGTTTCAGATAGCCGAACAAGTAGGTTGGAAACGTTACGTAGTATCTCGCTTTTGCTTTTTTTGATTCCAATGCATGAATCACGCGCTTTAATACGGCTTCTGGTGGTAGCGTAAAAGGAGCGGCTGGGCCAGGCTTGTTAAGCCGACGTTCCATTGCCTCATATTGTTTTTTATGCGGGCTGTTTTCCGCATCAATAAACTCATCAAAAGCTTTTTTTGCATTTTTTCTAAAATGGCTGCTTATCGGACCGGGTTCGATAAGACTTACTTGAATAGCTGTGTCTTTTAATTCAATCCGTAATGTATCGCTAAACCCCTCGATCGCAAATTTGCTGGCATTGTATGCGCCTCGATACGCCATAGCTGCAAAGCCGAGTACCGAACTGTTCATGATGATGCGGCCATAATCTTGTTGGCGCATAACAGGAATGATTCTATTGGTTAATTCTATCCAGCCAAAAACATTGGTTTCGAATTGAACCCGTAATGCCTCGCGAGAGAGGTCTTCAACTGCGCCGGGTAAACCATACGCACCGTTATTAAATAATGCATCAAGGTGATTACCGGTTAGTGACAGAACTTTATCAACCGCCAGGTTAATACTGTTTGAATCGGTTAAGTCGAGCTGAAAAGCTTCAAAACCTTCTTCTTTTAGCATCGCAACATCATCATTAGAGCGGGCTGTAGCAAAGACTCGATAACCTCTCGTTTTAAGGTTCTTTGCAACGCATAAACCGATGCCCGATGAGCAGCCGGTAATTAATATGGATTTTGTTGCCAATTCAGTTATTTGTGTCTTCATGGGGCATGAATTTATAGTAAATCGGCAGATTAATCACATGTTTTTGTTAAATCGGGGACTTTTCATCATTTTAGCCCTAAGATTCGGAAATTTATCGCATTCCAGCGGCCTTTGCAGTTGAGAAGTGGCGGTCGAACCAGTATCATCACCGCCCTTGCATTCATCATTTATTCAGGACTTTACCTATGCGCAGCCATTATTGCGGTGTTGTTGACGAAACATTATTAGACCAAGAAGTAACGCTTTGTGGTTGGGCCAATCGTCGTCGTGATCACGGCGGTGTTATCTTTGTTGATTTACGTGATCGTGAAGGTCTGGTACAGGTCGTTTTTAACCCTGATGACGACCCGGAAATGTTTTTACAGGCAGAAGCTATTCGTAATGAATTCGTACTGCAAGTCATTGGTAAAGTGCGCGCGCGTCCTGAAGGCACGGTAAATAGTAATTTGCGTACTGGTAAAATCGAAGTTTATGTCACTAAATTAGTGGTATTGAATGCTTCTGAAACACCACCGTTTATGATTGATGATGACGATATAAACGAAGATAACCGTTTGAAATACCGTTATCTGGATTTGCGTCGCCCTGAAATGTTAAAGCGCATTAAACTGCGTAGCGAAGTCACTCGTACATTGCGTGATTATCTTGATAATAAGGACTTTTTAGATTTAGAAACGCCAATGCTAACCAAAGCGACGCCAGAAGGTGCGCGTGATTACTTAGTGCCGAGCCGTACTCATCAAGGCAGTTTCTTTGCGTTGCCACAATCACCACAAATTTTTAAGCAGCTATTAATGGTTGCTGGTATGGACCGTTATTACCAGATGGTGCGTTGTTTCCGCGATGAAGATTTACGTGCAGACCGTCAGCCAGAGTTCACTCAGCTGGATATGGAACTGAGCTTCGTAGACGAAGAAGAGATCATGGCGATCACTGAAAACATGATTCGTGATTTGTTTGCGAACGTGTTGGAAGTGGCATTACCAAACCCATTCCCTCGCATGACGCACGAAGAAGCGATGCTGCGTTACGGTTCAGATAAGCCTGACTTACGTATCGACATGGAACTGGTTGATGTAAACGACATCATGAAAGATGTTGATTTCAAAGTATTCTCTGGCCCTGCAAACGATGAAAATGGTCGTGTTGTTGTACTGAAACTACCAAAAGGTGCTGATTTAAGTCGTAAAGAAATTGATGAACTGACCGCTTATGTTGGCCGTTATGGTGCTAAAGGTCTGGCTTACATTAAAGTTAATGACGTAACTGCTGGCCGTGAAGGTCTGCAATCACCTATCGTTAAGTTTTTACCAGACGAAGCATTAGAAGAAATTATAAAACGCTGTGACGTTGAAACTGGCGACATGTTGTTCTTTGGCGCGGGTAGCACAACCGTTGTTAACGAATCTATCGGTGCGTTACGCGTTAAGTTGGGTCATGACCGTGGACTGGCTTCAAACGAGTGGAAACCATTATGGGTTGTTGATTTCCCAATGTTTGAATGGGATGAGCGTAATAAACGCTGGAGTGCATTGCATCACCCATTCACTGCACCAGTTTCTGATGATGTTGACGCATTAAAAGCAAACCCAGGTAAAGCAATATCACGCGCTTACGACATGGTGCTAAACGGTACTGAGTTAGGTGGCGGTTCAATGCGTATTCACAATAGTGATATGCAGCAAGCGGCATTCGAAATTTTAGGTATTGATGAAGCAGAGCAAGAAGAGAAGTTTGGCTTCCTGTTAAACGCACTGAAATACGGCTGTCCTCCACATGGTGGCCTGGCCTTTGGTTTAGATCGTTTAGTCATGTTAATGACGGGTGCACAATCGATCCGTGATGTTATGACTTTCCCTAAAACGCAGACTGCGGCTTGTTTGTTAACTGATGCGCCGTCAGCAGTTTCAAACGAACAGTTAAAAGAGTTGAATATCCGTTTACGCAAAGTCCAGACAGAAACTGCTGAATAACGAAGTGCTGATTTAGTATCATAGGTAACCACTGAGAAAATATATCTAGCGAGCGATAGCCGCGTTGAAAACAATCTCAAAATGCTCACTTATTACATATAAGCTGCGCTTTTTCGATTGTTTTCGCCTTGCTCTCATCTCACTAGCTATATTTTTCAGCGGCTCCTTTTAGGTGTATGAGGCCATCAGGAACTTCACTTGATAAAGACTGACTTCAAACTCCCCGAATCTGTTTTAATCATCATTTGTACGGTTGATCAACAGGTGCTGTTAATGGAGCGTTTGCATCCTGAACAGTTTTGGCAATCGGTTACAGGTAGTTTAGAAGCTGGTGAGGTGCCACAGCAGACAGCCGAACGTGAACTGTTTGAAGAAACCGGTTTAGCGGTCGAGAAAGAAGGCATTGAAGTACAGTACGCGGGCATTCAAAATATCTACCCAATACATCCTGCCTGGCGTCATCGTTATCACGAAGATATTCAATATAATAAAGAGAACGTCTTTGTGGTTAGATTAAAATCCACTTGTGATATCCTATTCAATAGTAACGAGCATCGTGAATATCGCTGGTTAGACAAACAGCAAGCATTGGAGTTGTGTAGTTCGATCACTAATACTCGTGCGATTGACCTGTTAGTATAAAAATATAAATTGTTAGATATTTTTTGCCTAGAATATTGTTTAGAAACGATCCAGAGAAAATAATGAATTCATTAGCCATACAATCTTATTCACTGTTAGACGATGATGACTGCGATGCACGCATTGAAGCAGCGCGTAAAACATTAGGTGATCGAGTCATTATTCTAGGGCACCATTATCAACGTGATGAAGTATTCAAACACACCGACTTTTCTGGTGATTCGTTAAAGCTATCTCGTGAAGCGGCAAAATCTAATGCAGAATATATAATTTTTTGTGGCGTGCATTTTATGGCCGAAGTGGCGGATATCTTATCTCGTCCTGATCAGGTCGCAATGTTGCCAGATTTATCAGCCGGTTGTTCAATGGCTGATATGGCCAACCTTGCTAAAGTTGAAAAAGCCTGGCAGGAACTTTCTTCCGTTTTAGATCCCGATGAAAATATCACACCCGTCACTTACATAAATTCAGCAGCAGATCTGAAAGCATTCTGTGGTCGGCATGGCGGCATTGTATGTACATCGACAAATGCAAAGAATGTTTTAGAGTGGTCGTTTTCACAACGTGAAAAAGTATTGTTTTTCCCAGATCAACATCTGGGTAGAAATACTGGTTATGCGATGGATATCCCGCTGGATGAAATGGTAATTTGGGATTATGATTTACCCATGGGCGGCTTAACTGCCGAGCAAATCAAAAAAGCTAAAATAATTTTGTGGAAAGGTTTTTGTTCAGTTCATCAAATGTTTCAACCGGAACAAATTGATAACTTCAAAAAAGAATACCCTGAAACAGTGATTGTTGCGCACCCGGAAAGTCCATTTGAAGTTTGCCAAAAATCAGACCATGTTGGCTCAACAGAACATATTATTAATGTGATTCGAGATGGCGAACCCAATACTCGTTACTTAGTAGCAACTGAACTAAATTTAGTGAATCGCTTGCATGATCAATACCAGCACGAAGGCAAAAATGTCCACTTTATGTCTCCAAATATTTGCATGTGTTCAACCATGTTTCGCATAGACCCACAGCACCTGGCATGGGTGTTAGAAAATCTGGTTGAAGGCAACGTTGTTAATCAAATTTCTGTACCTGCTGAAGAAGCTGCAATGGCTAAATTAGCGTTAGATAAAATGCTGGAAGTATCTCCATAATTATTAAAATTATGTAAACTTTTCTCTATTTCCCTCAAATTTCTTAAAAACAGTCTATATTCTTTGGATATAGACATAATTCTTTGTTTTTATTGTAAATAATTAGATTTTTGGGATACCCATATGTTAAAAAATATCAATATTAATGTGAAAATAGGGCTTGGTGTATTGCTGAGTGTTTTATTAACAACGTTGATGTTATCTTTTTTAAGCATGAGTAATATGAAGACAGTTTTATCTCATGCTGAAAACCGTGAATTAAATACTTACTACACTCAAGCACTTGAACAATTAGAATCTGAAGGTCGGGTTGCTGAAATGATGAGTGCTTTGATCGCAAATATTCCTGATGTTCAGCAGAGCTTTGCGGAAGGTAATCGTGATCAGCTGGCTGCTATGTTGGTACCTTCATTTAAAGTTTTGAAAAAAAATAAAGAATACGCGGCCAGACAATTTCAATTCCATTTACCACCAGCTACCTCCTTTTTAAGAGTTCATAAACCTAAGAAGTTTGGTGATGATTTGTCATCATTTAGAAAAACGGTTGTGCAAACAAATAGTTCTAAAAAGCCGGTTCGTGGTTTAGAGAAAGGTGTAGCAGGATTAGGTGTTCGAGGTATGGTGCCAGTGTTCAATGCGGGTCAACATGTCGGTTCATTAGAGTTTGGTATGTCATTTGGTCAGCCATTTTTTGATTTGTTTAAACAGAAAACGGATATAGATTTAGCATTGCATTTGGTTTCCGATGGCAACTTAAAATATTTTGCAGGCACAATTGATGATGCTTCTCATCTTGATAGTAATGCTTTGAATAACGGATTAGATAAAATACTAAATGTTACCCACCACAATGTGAATGGACGTGAGGCTGGGCACATTGCAGGGCCGATAAGAGACTTTAGCGGAAAAGTAATCGGTGTGCTCGAAGTCGCTATGGATCGTTCATATTATGCAACTGCGATTAGTAATCAGAGAAATGAGACCTTGGTTATTGCTGTTATCGCATTATTAATTGGTGTGTTCTTCTCTTTTGTTCTGACTAGAACAATTAGCAAGCCGATATGTGATGTGGTGATTGCGTTGAATGATATTGCCGCAGGCGATGGTGACTTGACCCAGCGTTTGGATGAAGATGGTAGTAATGAGCTTGCTCGATTAGGAAAAGCGTTTAATAAGTTTGTAGTAAAAATACAAAATGTTATTAAGGACGTTGCTGATTCCACTGAAACGTTGAGTATGTCTGCTGATGAAATGTCATCCATTGCACAATCTACTCGCATGAGTGTGGATCAACAGAAATCAGGCGTAGAACAAGTAGCCGCGGCTATTAATGAAATGTCGGCTTCCGTTCAAGAAGTGGCAATTAATACTGGTGATGCCGCAAATTCTGCAATGGAGGCAGATGAACAAGCCAAACAAATTAATGTGATTGTGGACGATACGATCAAATCAGTTTCCAAATTAGCATCTGAAGTTGAGCAAATTGGCACGGTGATTAATGAGCTACAAAATCAGACGCAAAATATCGATACGGTATTGGATGTTATTAAAGGTATCGCTGAACAAACTAATTTACTGGCATTAAATGCGGCTATAGAAGCAGCGCGAGCTGGTGAACAGGGACGAGGCTTTGCAGTTGTTGCAGATGAAGTGCGAACGCTTGCTAGTAGAACTCAAGAGTCTACGACTGAGATTCAGGAAATAATCGAATCCTTACAATCAGGCGCAAATTCTGCGGTGGAGGCGATGAAGTCTGGACGTGAAGAAGCTGAAGTGACATTGCAAAAAGCCGGTGAAGCCGGTGCTTCACTAGTTAGCATTACACGTTCTATTGAATCCATCTCGTCGATGAACACTCAAATAGCAACTTCGGCTCAAGAGCAAAGCTCTGTGGCTAATGATATTAATCAGAACATTAGTTCGATTAGTGTGTTGGCTGATCAATCTGCTGACGGTGTTACGCAATCACAAAGCGTGAGTGGAAAGTTATCAACACTATCAAATCATTTACATAGCCTGGTGTCTCAGTTTAAGGTTTAATATCGAGTACCTCATAATGTTTTGGTTAAGAAGGGCAGTATAATTTATACTGCCTTTTTTTATGCCAGTTGTATTACGTGGCGTACTACTTTATGTGTTGCTGAAATTGCATTTCAAACAATAGGTTTTAAACTTTTATGTCAGAACAATATGATGCACGATTTGGTGGTATAGCTCGTCTTTATGGGATTGAACAGGCATCTATTATTAAATCACTGCATATTTGTGTCGTGGGAATTGGTGGGGTCGGCTCTTGGGCTGTCGAAGCATTAGCGCGTACAGGTGTTGGTGAAATCACCTTAATTGATCACGATGATATTTCAGAATCTAATATTAATCGACAATTGCACTCATTAACAAGTAGTGTCAATCAATCAAAAGTTGACGTGATGGCTGAGCGCATTAAACAGATAAACCCTGAATGTACGGTACATGCAATAGATGACTTTATCAGTGAAACCACACTCGTAAAATATATGGATGTAGGTTTTGATTATGTAATTGATGCGATTGATAGTATTCGTTTTAAAGCGGCTATGATCTATTATTGTAAACGCAATAAAATACCTGTGATTACAACAGGTGGTGCAGGTGGCTTAACAGACCCAGCACAAATTGAAGTGAGAGATTTAAGTAAAACAGTAAATGACCCATTGGCTTCAAAAGTACGACGTACATTACGCCGAGAGCATAACTTTACCAGAAACCTTACGCGTTCTTTTGGTGTTGACTGTGTTTTCTCAGCTCAGCCGCAAATGTTTCCCAATGCAGATGGCTCAGTGAGTAAAGATAAACCGGGAGTTAAAGGAATCAGTTTAGATTGCAACATGGGACTCGGAGCCACAAGCTGTGTTACTTCAGTATTTGGCTTTATTGCCGTTTCTCGTGTTATTGAAAAAAGTGTAAATAAGCAGATGCAACTGAAGAAGAAATGATTAAAGCTTGCTTACAACGATTGTCGGTTGTTTGATAGTTGAGGCGTCGGCAGAAGTGAATTGAAATTCACAGCTCGAAATCATAAATATAAATGTAATGATTGCGCCGTAAAGCAGCGACTTTGACGTGGCAATTTCCTGCATGATCTTTCCTTTATCTATTATGAATACTGCTTAAATAGCTTTTTATTTGAGTGGTCTAATCATTTATATAAATATAGGATGGATTTAGAGAAAAGCAGCTGGAATTCGATAAGCGGTTGATGTATTTTAAAACCAACGGAACGATCTGTTTTTTTAATTCGTGTAAGTATTATAAATGGCAAATATTCTCGATTTTTTCTCAAAAAACAATAGCCCAGATGAGTTTGAAGCACTGCTGAAACCTCATGTTGGCCATTTGTATCGTGTTGCCTATCGTTTAACCAATCAAGTAGAAGCGGCTGAAGATTTACTGCAAGATGTCATATTGCATTTTTATCCTAAATATCAAGAACTTAAAAAAATTGAGAATTTAAAACCCTGGTTAGCCCGATCGCTGTATAACCGTTTTATTGATAATTTGAGAAAAAATAAACGTAATCCAGTGACAGATGCAATGGATGATACGATTTTAAACATTGTAGAAGACCATAATGTAGAGCCTGAGCGTGAAACCGAGCAGGCCTTGATGAATCAGCGTATCAATGAGTCACTTAATAAATTGAATGAAGATCAGCGTCAGGTAGTTATGCTGCATGATATGGAAGGTTACACATTAACTGAACTGGCAGACATCATGGGAACACCAGTGGGTACTTTAAAATCCAGATTACACAGGGCACGAAACAGCATGAGAGAATCATTAGCAATGGAACCATCTGACACACTGATGCGTGTTAAAGGGTAAGAGGCACTTAAACTATGAACTGTAAGATAATATTGACTGAATTGCATGATTTTCTGGATGATGAGCTGAAACCAGCCCAGCATGAACAGATGCGTGCACATTTAAGTGAATGTGACAGTTGCCACCAAGCCTGGCAGAAGGAGTTACAGTTTCGCCAAGTTTTAAAAGAACATACGATACCGGTCCCTGCTTTGGGTATGGAAGAACGTGCCTTTGCTAAAGTACCTCGCAAAGCAGAGCGATCTCATAAAAATGCATTTGTTGCCGGTTTCAGTGGTGCAATGGCCGCTGGTGTCATGATTTTGATTGCAGCAGCCATGTTTTTTAATCCCGTTACCCAGACAACAGTTCCGAACATTACTTTAACCATGCACCAAAGTAAGAAGGTGCAAATGGTGTTTGATGTGCCTGAAATGGTAGCTAATGCAACATTTTCATTAAAAGTACCGTCGCATATTCAAATTGCGGGTAAATCAGGTTTGCATCAAATAGAATGGCAAACCGCATTGAAAAAGGGTAAAAATTTACTGAGTTTGCCAATTGTAGCGACGGCAGCAAATTCTGGTGAGTTAATCGCTGAAATACGGTATGGAGACCAGGTAAAAACCTTTCGTTTGAAGTTAGATATTCAGACGATGGAACAAGGGCAATTGGGTATCATTAAGGTTGGGGTAGTCTAGAAAAATGAAAATGGTTTTGAGACAATTTAGGCTTCGCTCTTTACTGGTATTAGTAATGACGGTTGGTTATCAGGCAGGCTTAAGAGCGGAAGACATCGAGCTTGATGAAATTACCATGCAAATTCTAGACAATGATGATGTTGCGGAAAATATTAATGAATTGAGTTTGCCGTCCGTGCTGCAACTGGTTATCGAAGCAGCCGAAGTGCCTCATGTTGAAGAGTCGCATGAGACAGATAGCAATGAAGAATCTCAGACTGAAGGCGATAGTTCAACAGAAAATCATGAAGAATCATCTACCGAAGATAGCCACGAAGGTACAGAGTCAGTAGAAAAACCTGAGGAGCCTCAGGAACCAGAGTCGCCTGAAGAACCACAAGAACCTGAGTCACCAGAAGAGCCTCAAGAACCAGAAGAACCACAGGAACCACAGGAACCTGAGTCTCCACAAGAACCTGAGTCACCAGAAGAGCCTCAAGAACCAGAAGAACCTCAAGAACCAGAGTCCCCTGAAGAGCCACAGGAACCTGAGTCACCTGAGGGTATCAGTTAAGTTAAAAGTAGGTGTTTTGTATAAAGATTTATCTAATTAAGATAAATCTTTTGTCATTTTTGTGGTTGTGCTAATCTAGTCGTGCAGAAATAAATAAGGTTTTTCGAGTCTGTGCGTAGTATTAAAGCAATATTAATCGTTATTCTTTCTGGATTCCTTTTTTTACTTGAATCTCAAGTTTTTGCTGCTAATGTCTTAGCTAGCGAAAGTAAGTCTGTTGCTGATCAGTTACTTCAAAAAAAATTATCAGAGTATCTAATACTAGAGCAAAGCAGTAGTAGTCCTAAAGTACTTTATAATTTAGGTGTTATTAATTATAAATTACAGCAATATTCTCAAGCTAAATCATATTTTAAAAAACTATTAAAGAGTGATAGCTATCATCTTATTGCTAAATACAACTTAGGCTTAGTTACATATAAGTTGGGCCACAAAAATGAATCCATTAATTGGTTTAAACGTATAGCTGCGCATCCACATTCGTTTCCTACTTCGGACAAAATTATAAAGTTAGCAAAAGCGCAACTGGTTAAACTGGGTGTTTATAAAACTGCTGCTAATAAAACACCAGCGAAGTCTAAAACAAAAAAGTCAGAACCCTATAAAGCTTATATTTTTGCTTATTCTGGCCATGCTGATGGTGTGAGTGATCCGAATGGTGTATCGACTATTCGAGATGATAGCTTTCTAAATATTTATGCTTCACTAACAATGAAGCTTGATGATGTCATCGCTAAAGGCGTGAGTTGGAAGTTTGCTTATTATTCCAAAGATTATAATCATTTAAATAATTATGATTACAAAGTAGTCAGTACTGATTTTGGTCAGCTGTTTAAGGTAAATAAATGGCGTCATAGTTTGCGTTTAAGGCTGGATAGCAGTACTTATGGCGCGGCTGATTACCAGTCAGTAACTCGTTTTGAATTAAAAACACAATACAGACAAAAACCACATAAACTGGCAGTGCGATATCGCTATTATGATATTAGTTCTGATGATGTCTTATACGATGTTTACGAGGGTAGTCGTCAAAACTTATCTTTTATTTATGATTGGTCTATGAAGCCGCACAAGTTTAAAGTCGGTTTGGGTTTTGAGACAAATGACCGTGCAGATATATTGAATGGGTCTGTGATCGATTATAGTTATTCCCCAGCTCGGCAGAAGCTTGATTTTGCCTGGTACTATAAAATTAATAAAACCTGGAAAACTCGTTTAAAGCTTGAATATAGAGATTCAGTCTACAATGACTTTAGTGTACAAGATAACGCAATACGAGAAGAAACGCTGTTAAGCAGCGGTATGCAGCTAAAATACCGTTTAAAACGAAATTGGTGGTTGGTGGCCGATTATCGTTACCTGAATAATGATGCCAATATTTCCAGATATACTTATTCAAGAAATGAGGCGCGTATTGGAGTTATCGGTAGTTTTTAAAAACCTTTAAGTTTCGCATAGGTAATCTAACAAAAATTTGATACATTACCCTTACTTATTCAGGAAACAAGTCTAGATACATTATGCGTGAAGTCGTTGTTTTAATACATGGGTTATGGAAAACTGGTAGTGATATGTGGCGTTTACGGCAGCGGCTGGATAAGGCCGGTTATGACTGCCGTAAATTCAAATATCACAGCCTTACTGCGAGCCCTGAAGATAATGCACGGCGCTTGCATCAGTTAGTCACATCGATAGATTCCCCTGTTATCCATTTTGTTTGCCATAGCCTGGGCGGCGTGGTTTTACTGCGTTATTTTGATTTGCATCCCAGTTTAACGAGAGGGCGTGTGGTGTTACTGGGGTCACCGGTTAATGGTAGTCAGGTCGCAATTCGCCTTTCCAAACATTGGTATTTGAGGTGGTTGGTAGGGCGTAGTGCGACTGATGGTTTATTAGGCAATGGGGCGATGTGGAACAGTTGGCGTGATATAGGCATCATCGCGGGTACTATTCCAATCGGGATTGGCGTTCTGTCAGGACGATTGGCTTTACCGCATGATGGTACCGTTAGTGTGAGTGAAACGGTATTACATGGAGCTACTGATTTCATTACGCTACCCGTGACTCATACCGGTTTACTCTATTCTTCAAAAGTATCTCAACAAACGATAACATTTTTAAGAGCCGGTAAATTCGGTGATGAAACAGGCGATTTTTTACTGGAATCTGAACTCACTTAATAGCCATTGTCTTAGGCGTTAAATAATTACAAGAATCAGGTTAATTGAGTGTTCTGTAGTGTTAAAATCATCAAAAATAATTATTAGAGTGTCACCATGGCGCAACTAAACGAGGTTTAAGGTTTGCTACGTATTATTGGAATCGACCCTGGTTCGCGTTTTACCGGTTATGGCATTATCGAAAGTGATGGTATTAAAAGTCAGTACATTCACAGCGGATACATTAAAGTGAAGGGCGATGAATTACCGGAAAAGCTAGGCTATATTTTTGCTGAACTGAGCGTGGTGATTAAAGAATGGAAGCCAGAAGTCATGGCGATTGAAAAAGTATTTGTTGGTAAAAATGTCGATTCTGCTTTGAAATTAGGCCAGGCGAGAGGCGCTGCAATTTGTGCCGGAGTAAGTGCTGGTTTAAGCGTAGGTGAATACACCCCAACCACCATCAAAAAGGCCGTTGTTGGCCGTGGCCGGGCGGGAAAAGAACAAATACAAGAAATCATGCGCATTATTTTGAAATTATCGAACAAACTACAAGTCGATGAAGCCGATGCACTGGCTGTGGCGTTATGCCATGCACACAACAATACCCGTTTAGGGCAATTATATAAAAATCTTAAAACAACAGGAGCAGGCTGGTGATAGGTCGATTGAGTGGGCAAATATTACAAAAACAACCACCTGAGTTATTAATCGATGTAAACGGTGTTGGCTATGAGGTCTCTGCCCCAATGTCGACCTTTTATGCTTTACCTGATGTTGGTGAGAACGTCATCATTCACACGCACATGGTGGTGCGTGAAGATGCTCAACTCCTGTATGGCTTTGCGACCGAATCCGAACGTGCATTATTCCGTATTTTAATAAAAATTAATGGTGTAGGTCCCAAGTTAGCCATTACCATCTTATCGGGCATTACTGCCGAAGACTTTATCCGTTGTATTCATGATAACGATGCCGCCGCTCTGGTCAGGTTGCCGGGAATAGGTAAAAAGACAGCTGAAAGATTGATAGTTGAGCTTAAAGATAAAGTCGGTACGGAAGATGATGCAAAAGAAGCTTCAGGGATAGCAGGTTTATCTGCTAGTCCAGCAATAAAAAGCCCTATTGGTGATGCGGTTAGTGCATTGATAGCATTGGGATACAAACCGAACGATGCGTCTAAAATGGTGAGAAGTATCGAAACCGAAGGCTTGAATACTGAAGAAATCATACGTCAGGCGCTACAAAGGTTGTCTAAATAAATGTCTGACCAAACAATAGATGAGTCGAGAGAAATCACTGCACAAATCGCATCAACTGATGAAGCAAATATCGACCGCGCGATCCGGCCAAAATTATTAGCCGATTATGTCGGCCAGCCTACCGTCAACGAGCAAATGGAAATTTACATTCCAGCGGCCAAAAAACGTGGTGAAGCATTGGACCATTGCCTGATCTTTGGGCCTCCTGGTTTGGGTAAAACAACACTGTCGCACATTATTGCAAATGAAATGGACGTCAATCTGCGTCAAACATCAGGCCCCGTATTAGAAAAACCAGGTGACTTAGCGGCTTTATTAACTAATTTAGAGCCACATGATGTGTTGTTTATCGATGAAATACACCGTCTAAGCCCGGTTGTAGAAGAAGTGCTTTACCCCGCATTAGAAGATTTTCAGCTGGATATCATTATTGGTGAAGGGCCAGCGGCACGTTCTATTAAACTCGATTTACCTCCCTTTACTCTTGTGGGTGCAACCACAAGAGCGGGTGCATTAACCTCTCCATTACGTGATCGATTTGGCATTGTTTTACGCTTAGAGTTTTATAATGCAACTGATCTAACATCAATTGTTAAACGTTCGGCAAAAATTCTGAACGTAGAAATGGATGATGAAGGCGCGATTGAAATTGCAAGACGTGCTCGCGGTACCCCGCGTATCGCTAATCGATTACTACGCCGAGTACGGGATTATGCCGATATTAAAGCTGATGGCGTGGTAACGGCAGAAATAGCCAGTAAAGCATTGGATATGATTAAAGTCGATAAACACGGTTTTGATCATATGGATCAAAAATTATTACTGTCTATTATCGAAAAATTCGATGGTGGCCCGGTTGGGGTTGAAAACTTGGCAGCAGCAATCGGAGAAGAAAAAGACACAATAGAAGATGTGATTGAGCCTTATTTAATTCAACAAGGTTTTTTAATGCGTACACCACGAGGCCGAATCGCCACTAGCAGTGCTTATACTCATTTTGGTTTAAAAAAACCAAAACACGCACAAAATTATGATGAAAATGAGTCTTTACTCGATGAATGATGCTGTTTAGCGAATTGAGCCGTTTTATACTTATGCGCAGTAAAAAGAAGAATATTAAATGAAATTTTCCTGGCCGGTTAGGGTCTATTATGAAGATACAGATTCTGGCGGCGTTGTTTATTACGCCAATTATCTGAAGTTTTTTGAACGGGCCCGTACAGAATTATTACGTGAACGTGGTTTGCAACAAGATCAGTTAATAGCGCAATATAATATTATATTTGCAGTACGAAATATTAATGTTGATTACAACAAACCAGCTGTCTTTAATGACTTGTTAACTGTAACAACAGAAGTGATTGAATATAAAAAAGCCAGTCTGGTTTTTAAACAGATTATTTCTCGTGATGATGGGACTGTGCTTTGTCAGGCAACGTGTAAAGTGGCTTGTTTGCAGGCAAAAGAATTAAAACCAAAGGCAATACCTGAATTTATTATTCAGCAAATGAAAAATGAATCGTAGATATCAAAAGCCAATGGCAAATATAATTATAAAGGGGACGCTTCGTGTCAGCTGATATGTCGTTTTTTGATTTGGTCATAAGAGCCAGTTTTGTTGTGCAATTAGTTATGCTCGCTCTTGTCGCTGCATCAATTATTTCATGGACTGTTATTATCCATAAATATAAATTATTAAATCGTGCTACTACTAATGCAGATACTTTTGAAGATAAATTTTGGTCAGGCATTGATTTAAGTGAATTATATAAAGGCATTAGTCAACGAAGGCTTGATCGCCATGGAATGGAAAAAATATTTGAATCCGGTTTTTCAGAATATGCAAAGCTGCATAAAAAATCAGATTCTGCAGAAATGCTTTTAGCGGGTGTGCAGCGCAGCATGAAAGTTGCTTTGTCTCGTGAAGAAGATCGTCTGGATCGACACTTATCATTACTCGCCACTATTGGTTCAATTAGCCCGTATGTCGGTTTGTTTGGTACGGTTTGGGGTATTATGAATTCCTTTATGGCTTTAGGCGCTGTAAAACACGCTACTTTAGCGATGGTTGCGCCGGGTATAGCCGAGGCATTAATTGCAACCGCAATGGGTTTGTTTGCCGCTATTCCTGCAGTAGTAGCCTATAACCGCTATGCCGAAAAAGTTGATCGTCTATGTAACCGTTACGAAAACTTCCAGGAAGAATTTGCCAGCCTGTTACATAGACAAACTATGAATAAAGTTCAAGATAATGACGGTAAAGTTGGGTAGGGGCTGACATGTCAGGTCGTAAACGCAGAGCTGTCGCAGAAATAAATGTTGTACCTTATATCGATGTTATGTTGGTACTGCTTATTATTTTTATGATTACAGCGCCCCTATTGTCACAAGGTGTGGAGATCGAATTACCCACTGCAGATGCGCAACCTATCTCTCCCGATCAACAAGAACCCTTAGTGGTTGCTGTTGATAAAAATGGAGACTATTTTCTTAATATCGGTGCTAAACCCGATAAACCTATAGACGCACAGTTAATGGTGAACCGTGTTGCCGCGGTTTTAAAATTACGTCCCGATACGCCTGTGTTAGTGCGTGGTGATAAAGAAGTCAGTTATGGCAAAGTCGTTAGGGCAATGGTGTATTTGCAGCAAGCCGGTGTTGCTAAAGTTGGTTTGATGACGGAAGGCCTGAACTGATTATGAAAGAAGGCAGTTTGTTTGGCATTATTCGCTATGACTCAAAAGCATTTTATATTGCGGTAGCAATACATGTTGTTATCTTGCTTGTGCTTATTATTAGCGTGAGCCTTTCACCAAGACCTGATGCACCACAAAAACAGGTTGAAACAGTACAAGCGGTGATTGTTGATAGTCAAATAGTACAAGCCGAACTGGATAAAATTAAAAAGCATGAAGCGACAAAGAAATACAATGAAAAACAGCGTTTAAAACGCTTAGCGGCTAAAGCACGTAAAGAAGAGAAGAAAAGAAAACAGGCGATAAAAAACCGTAAATTAGAAGAAAAACGTTTAGCAAATCTGAAAAAGAAACGTTTAGCCGATGAAAAAATAAGAAAAATAGAAAGTAAAAAATTAGCTGACTTAAAAAAGAAAAATCAACAACTGGAACAACAACGCCAGGCAGAACAACAACGTTTATCTGTATTACAGAAAAAGAGAGAACAAGAAGAGTTAGCGCGCGAAAATGCTAAAAAAGCAGAGGTCGATCGTGTACGCAGAGCAGCCGAAGCTAAAGCCTTAAAAAAGAAGTTAGCTGAAGAAGAACGTGAGCGTTATTTGAACAGCTCTAAGATGAAAAAATTGCGTTCTCAATATGTTAAACTGATAGAACGACATGTTGAGAAAAAATGGATCAAACCTGCGAGTTCCAGTAAAGGCATGTCATGTGTTGTTAATATTACACAAAACAGAGCCGGAACCGTGTTAAGTGTAAATACTGGACAATGTAGTGGTAATAAAGCGTTTCAGCTGTCGGTTGAACGTGCGGTGAGAAGAGCTTCGCCATTACCCGATCCACCGTCAAACGATGTGTTTGATAGAACAATACGTTTTGTTTTTAAACCTTAGTTATATACTTGTATAAATCGCAGATTCAATAATAGATGACGCTTATTTGAAGATATGTATAGAAGAAACCCTATGAAACAAGTTTTAATCATTGCAAGTCTCTTATTATTTGGCTGGTCTTTATCAGCTCAGGCTGTTTTAGATGTAGAGATTACCCAAGGTACTGAAGATGCATTACCAATAGCGATCGTACCTTTTAATTGGGCAAGTGTTGAGAAGAAGCCAGATATGAAATGGTCAGAAGTCATATCGTCAGATTTATTGCGTAGTGGCCGTTTCGCACCAATTGCAGAAAAAGACTTATTAAGCCGTCCGCAAAATAGTGAGAATATAGATTTCAATACCTGGCGTGTGGGTGGCGTTGATCACCTTGTGGTTGGTTCTATTCGTCCTGCTGGGCTTAACCAGTACACAGTTCAGTTTCAATTGTTTGATGTCTTTAAAGGCGAGCAATTATTAGGCTATAGCTTAACCGCTAACTTAAGCTCAATACGCCGCACAGCTCATCATATTAGTGACTTAATTTACCAGCAGTTAACGGGCCAGAAAGGCGCGTTTAATACTAAAGTGGCTTATGTGTCGGTAACAAGAAGTTTAGGTGTTGCCAGTTACAAATTAGAAGTGTCAGATGCGGATGGCTTTAATTCCATCACCATACTGACATCAACTCAGCCGATAATGTCACCCAGTTGGTCACCGGATGGTACTCAATTGGCGTACGTCTCATTTGAGAACAAACGTGCACAGATTTATACTCAGGTGCTTTCTTCTGAACAGCGCGTACGTGTTTCAGGGTTTAAAGGCCTGAATGGCGCGCCTGTTTGGTCGCCTGATGGAAAAAAATTAGCAATGACGCTATCGAAAGATGGTAACCCAGATATTTATGTTTTGAACTTACAAAGTAAAAAATTACAACGTATGACAAAACACTGGGGTATTGATACAGAACCATCGTGGATGCCAAATAGTGAAACCCTCGTGTTTACTTCAAATCGTTCAGGTAAACCGCAGTTATATAAAATGGATAAAGCAGGGCAAAGACCTCAACGTCTTACTTTTGATGGTGATTACAATACCAGCCCTGAAATTTCTAAAGATGGTTTAAAGATGGCGTTTGTTTTTAAGGACAAATCAGGTTTTAAAATTGCGAGCATGGATTTTGAAACAGGTATTATTGATATTTTGACAGAAGGCCCGTTGGATGAGTCGCCAAGCTTTGCACCCAATGGCAGTATGATTTTGTATGCAGAAGGACAACGAGCAGCTTTAGCCGCTGTTTCTTTTGATGGTCGTTTCAAGCAGAGACTGGTAGCTAAAGAAGGCGAAGTGAGAGAGCCAACTTGGTCACCTTTTTTAAAATAATTCATATTGGAGAGAATTAAATGCAAAAATATATTTTAGTTTTTTTGGCCGCTGCATTGTTGACGGGATGTCCTGCACAGCCACCTAAAGATGATTCTGGCTCAACCGCTAATGCTGGTAAAAAACCGGGTAGTACAGATTCAGTGCAAACAGGAAAACTGGACGGTGC
This sequence comes from Gammaproteobacteria bacterium, assembly GCA_030595185.1. GTDB lineage: Bacteria > Pseudomonadota > Gammaproteobacteria > SZUA-229 > SZUA-229 > JAUVDT01. The sequence goes on along the minus strand of JAUVDT010000005.1, from coordinate 15,985 downwards.
GGATAATACGCAAGGTAGCGCATTTAATGCGGGTGATGAACCTTACAGAAAAGACGCGATTAAGGATGCAAGCAGTCCTTTATCGCAACAAGTGATTTATTTTGATTTTAATTCAAGTTCTATTAAATCTGAGTATCGTGATCTGATTACATGGCATGGTCGTTATTTAGCGTCAAATCCAGATATGAAAGTAAGACTTGAAGGTCATACCGATGAGCGTGGCTCAAGAGAGTATAATATTGCTTTAGGTGATCGACGCGCTCAGGCAGTGAGTAGAATATTGATGTTTCAAGGCGCGAATAAAAAGCAAGTTGAAGTTATTAGCTACGGTGAAGAAAAGCCCGTTGAATTAGAACATACAGAAGCTGCGTGGAATAAAAATCGTCGCGTACAGCTGGTTTATGAGGCAATGTAAGATGCAAGTCATTTTCAAATCAGGTTTATTATTGAGTTCTTTATTAGTTGTTGGTCAGGTGATGGCATCACCACCAAGAAGCGCACCAGAGCCTTTATTACAGTATGGTGCTCCTCCAGCTTTAGATGAAGAATCAAAGCAACGTATCGATGTGCTGGAGAAAAAGCTCGATAATAATGTTATCTATGACTTGTTAGAGCAAATTGCTCAGCTTAAGAAAGAGGTGAGCGAGTTAAGAGGCTTTTCGGAGCAGCAAGGTCATCAAATGGGTTTGTTAACGAAAAGGCAAAGAAGTCTTTATCAGGATGTCGATCGTCGTATTCTTGAGCTAGAAGCAGGCTCTTCTTCCAGTAGTGGTATGACTGTGAATCGACATACTGTCCCTGATCTTGGTTCATCAGGTTTAACGGTTACGAATCAAGGTAAAGGTGCGATGGGCTCGGGTATTCAGCAGCCAGGTAATCTTGTCGATACGGCAAATGAGCAATCGGCTTATACCAAAGCGTTTAATCTATTAAAAGAAGGTAATTACTCACAATCAATAACAGCCTTTAGAGCTTTCTTGACGGCTTATGGTACGGGTAAGTATGCAGATAATGCACAGTATTGGTTAGGTGAAGCGAATTACGCGACGCGTGATTACAAAACTGCCTTAGTTGAATTTCAGAAAATTTTGACTGATTATCAAGACAGCCCTAAACGTAAAGATGCAGAACTTAAAATTGGTTTTACCTATTATGAGTTAAAGGATTGGGATGCAGCAAAAAGAGCATTAAACTCTGTGTTGTCACAGTATCCGGATACAACAAATGCGCGTACAGCAAAACAGCGTTTAGAACGATTGGTACGTGAAGGTAGATAAATTGGCACCAAAAACTGAAGAATCATTATTACGAATTACGGAAATATTTTATTCGCTTCAGGGAGAAACAAGAACCGTTGGCCTGCCAACGGTTTTTATTCGTTTAACAGGCTGCCCATTGCGTTGCGGTTATTGTGATACCGAATATGCTTTTACAGGCGGTGAGCGCTTATCACTAGAGTCTATTTTAGAATCCACCGATAAATACAAAGCACACTATGTCACCGTTACTGGTGGTGAGCCTTTGGCACAAAAAAATTGTTTGCCTTTGCTGACTACTTTATGTGATAAAGGGTATGACGTGTCATTGGAAACCAGTGGTTCGATAGATATTGCTGACGTAGACCCTAGAGTCATAATCGTCATGGATCTTAAAACACCTGCTTCGGGTGAAGAATCTAAAAATCGTTATGAAAACCTGGCTTTAATCAAAAAAACAGATCAACTTAAATTTGTCATATGTGATCGTAATGATTATGAGTGGAGTAAGCAGCAGCTCGAAAAATATCAACTCACAGAAAAAGCAGAAATATTGTTTTCACCAGTCCATGGTGAAAAAATGGCACGTCAATTAGCAGACTGGATATTGGAAGATAACCTGTCTGTACGGTTTCAACTACAGTTGCATAAATATCTTTGGAATGATGAGCCCGGTCGTTAGAAATGAATGAATCAAAACCTAAAGCAGTTATTTTATTATCAGGCGGACTTGATTCTGTCACCGTACTTGCGACAGCAAGAAAAAAATATGATTGTTATGCACTTAGTTTTAGTTACGGTCAGCGACATAGTATTGAGTTGGAAGCAGCTAAAAAAATAGCGAAACAGTTCGAAGTCACTGAGCACCGTATTCTAAAAATTGATTTGGGTCAGTTGGGTGGCTCCGCTTTAACCGATATGGATATCGATGTGCCTGAAACGCAAGAAGAAGGCATTCCTGTTACTTACGTGCCGGCACGAAATACAATATTTTTGTCATATGCATTAGCCTGGGCAGAAGTGTTAGAGGCACAAGATATCTTTATTGGTGTAAATGCTGTCGACTATTCTGGTTATCCTGATTGTCGACCTGAATACATCGATGCCTTTTCTAAAATGGCAAACCTTGCGACTAAGTCTGCGATTGAAGGTCATATCATTAGTATTCATACTCCGCTTATTAACTTGAGCAAGGCTGAAATTATTCGTATGGGTATAGAGAACGGTGTGGACTATGCATTGACTATATCGTGTTACGCTGCGAATGAGCAAGGTGAAGCATGTGGTGTTTGTGACTCTTGTCGATTACGTAAAACTGGTTTTGATGATGCCGGTGTTGCTGACCCAACGAAATATACAAAATAAAGCTTTTTAGTTTGACTAAAAACTATTGTTCTAACGTAATAGGTAATACAAAAGTATTATTTTTTGTTTCCTGACTAAAAATAATACCGGAATCTCCACTGCCTTCAAAAGTAGTTTCAGGTAATGTTGTTGTCATAAATTTCATTAGTTCATGTGAATCGATAGCTAAATCGTCATTTTCATCCGCCTCACCATTGGTTGCCCTGGCAAGAGTTGCCATCATATAACTTTCTTTTTTACTTGAAAACTGCACCAGTGTCGTACGTCCTGTTTCAAACATAAAGTTATGAATATTTTGTTTTGCATGGTGGCGACTAAACTCTTTTTCTGAAATAAGACAATCTATAAAGACCAGGCCATAATTATTATTAGTTGCTTGTAGCTTGTTTTTTAACCGCGATAAGGTCATCTTCGGTGCGCTTTTTTTAGTCAGACTAAATAGAATATCATCAGCTGTTACCTGGCAGCCAGATGATACATATAGAATAAATGGCCCGTCGTGTTTTTCAGTTGATGAATTGGCCTTTGTTTTTTTATTTGAGCTAAGGTTGAGGTGCTGAAAGCTGGCCTTATTAAAGTAATTTGAAATGAGTTGGCTATTTTTTGCACTAACTTTTTTATCGGATTCATTATTTATATAAATAACTTTGGCGGTGAGTTTGTTATTTTTACTTTCAGATGAAAATGAAGTTGGTGATATTTCATGCTTGAGCTTTTCGGACCAAATCTTTGAATCCAAATCAAAAGCCAGAACGCTTAAGAAATAACCAGCATTAGATGGCGTCTTATTAAAAGTGACTGTTTGGGGACACTGTTTATTGTTATTTGAAATAGATGTTGTCTTTCTTTGTACCGCGACACCATTTATTGAAAATATCACTCTCGAAGAGCTATTAGAAGGACTGCTTATACAAAAATTGATCAGTTGTTCTGTTTCATTGAATAGGGTGATTGTAGGTGGTGTAAGGTTTTTAGGGAGTGTGGTTATATCTACTGAATTTATCGATTCGCTATTAATAATTTTTTGAATAATTGCTGGTCGAAATAAGTAGTACCTTAATTGAGATAAAGTGATATCACTTGTGTGTTCGCTCTCAATACTGAGTGATGCAAAATTAGGCTCAGAACTGTCGTAGTAGCCTTTAGGAGACCAGATAATCCATTGCAATGTCTCAGGGTTAATAAAGAGAGAAAATAGGGGGGCTCCATCCTGATAGCTATACCAGCGAATAATGTTATCTCTATTGCGAATAATAATATGTTGCTGGTTTTGTGTTATCAAAACATCTGTCGCGAGTTCAGATGTATCTCGTTTCCATATTAGGTTGCCAGTGTTTGAAAATAGAGCATGCTCTTTATTTGTAGCGATAAAGAATTGTGTCTCTGTTTCGTTAATGGCTATTGTTAATGATTTACCACTAACCTTAATGGGTAGTCCATTTAATAAGGGTATAAATTGATGGTTCCAGTTTTCAATCAAAAATGAATCTGCTTGTTGCATTGCTACATGGCGAGCTGTATTGATGTTACGTAATGGTTTAGCGGTAAGTGTCTGTAAATTGAATTCTACTTGTCCATAGCTAATAGTTCGGTTGAATAACGATGAGCTTAATTGATTGTTTATGTTTGAGCTATTTTTTAAGCCAGTGGAAGTTGTGTATGGGGTAATGCCATTGAATTCAATTGATGATACCGATTCAGCTAGAATAATGCTTGAATGTGAAGTGCATAGACTACAAGCAGATAAAACAAATATCTTATTTAATTGTTTGATTTGAGTGAGAAAATTGTTGAAGTTTGATGTCATAAGTGCCGTTAGTTTATTGAGTTCCACTATAAATCAGTGGCTTTAAAAAGTTTTTAAAATTTAGTCAAAATAGTCTTGTTTTTATCTAAAAGTACTGTATTATTCACACCTCGTTTGGGGGTCATTAGCTCAGCTGGTAGAGCAGTGGACTTTTAATCCATTGGTCGATGGTTCGAATCCATCATGACCCACCATTTCTAATCCCAAATCGAATCTCTGTTTTCAAGTAAATCTCCTCATATCGAGGACTATATAATATTATCTGTATTAATTAAAATTTGTAAATGATTTTATGCTTTTGTGTGCCTGCTTATAAATTGCAGTGTCTTACAGAAGGGTGTAGATAAAGTAGAGTTTGTATCATGTTTATATAGAGCTACTGCAATGCTTGTCTAACTTTAATGTAGCGTTTACTGTAAATGAGCTTAATTTTTAGGCAAAAAAAAACCCGACCTAAGCCGGGTTTTTTTATTTGGTCAGTAAAAATTACTTACGTTGACCAGGGCCGTTCCATTTCAAACCATTACTCATATAAGTATGGAAGTACTCTAGAGCGCTATATTCAGCACTTTGAGCCTTGAATGGACGAGCACGAACCTGCTTGTTACAACCGCCATAGCGACGATGCAGTGTACCCATTCCGTCACCAGTCTTCTTCGCCCATTTGTTACGATAAACAGGGAAGTGAGATACATGACCTATAGCTGGGCTTAAGATATCAGCACGGATTTTGTTACCAGAATAGTAGTAATGGCAATCTGCACATGACATATTTAGCTGACCACGTTTAGCATAAAAGTGTGCTTTACCGCGATTGTATGCAGCGACAGCTTTTTTGCCTTTTGGAGTCTTAACTTTAATAGTCTGACCACGAGTTTTGTATGAAAGGTATGCACTCAAGTGAGCCATTTTGCCTTTCTTCCAGCCCCATTTCTTGCTGCCGTTGCTAGTGATACATTTGTTGATAGTACCTTCTAGCGTAACAACTTTACCTTTTTTAGTATCGAAGTAAGGGTAGTTACCTTTAATACCGCGTTTAGCACGAGGGAAACAGTTTTTGAAACCCTTACCGTTTTTAAACTTAGTATTGTTGAAAAGAGCTTCACCCTTATCTACATAAATCTCATAAGATGGAAATTCTTCAAAAGCTTCCCACTGTTCACGTGATGCTTTATGAACAGAGTAAACACCATTGATGAAATCATTCATTGGTGTATCAGGAAATTTCTTTTTAAAGAAAGATCTGAAATCTTTAAGATCTTGCTGAGGTGATGCATTGACGACAAAGGGTGACGCCAACATAACGACCGCAGTAATTATTGCAGCTATTTTTTTCATTTGAACACCTTCTATATTTTATTTTAGTGTCGTTGCTACTTTATCGTCTGTTCAGCAGAGGCATTTTTGCCTTTGTTGTCAACCCAGCTCAATTTCACAGTGTCACCTTTATTGGCGCCTTTGAATTTGAAAGAAAGGTAAGGGTTAGCAGATACTGCAGCGCCCCATTCAGCTGTTAAAACTGCTTTACCATTGTGTTCACATGTAACAGTCTGGATAAAGTGTGCAGGTTTAACTTTGCCTGTTTTTTTATCTTTCTTCTCAACTTTCATTGGGTGGCTCATAAGAGCTCTGATAGTTGTTAAGCCGTTTTTATTTCTTGCTTTGATTTTAATCGGTTTTGCCATTGTACTTACTCGCTAAATTGTTGATTAACCGCCGCAACCGCCGATGGTAACTTTAACTTCTTTCTTGGCAGTGTATAGCTTGCCGCCCGCTTTAATAACTGCTACTACGTCAGATGTTTTACCCATTTTAATACGAGTACCAACATAAGCCTGAGTACCAGAACCTAGCGCGTAAGATGAAGTTAATGGCTGAGGATTTTTAGCTACAAAGATGCTGATAGATTCAGCATTAGCAATTGTGCTAGAGATCGTTACAGGTACAACCGCACCATTTTCTGCGATATCTGGCGCTTTGATCTTGATGTTTTTTGCATCAGTCGCTTTGCCGCTACCGTATAGAGCAGTTAAAGATGCATCAACACCTTTAGCTTTAAATGCAGATTTAGGCCATGCAGCCAATACAGCACGTGGAGCTAGAAGGCCTGCACTCGCTGCAACGCCAACGGCGCTAGCTGCTAATGTACCTTTTAGCATTGTTCTACGTTTAGAGTTCATTATATCTATTACCTCGTTAATTATAGTGTGTAGATAAATTCTACGACCTTATCGATTTCACCTGATTTAAGAATCTGATGAGGACCGAACGGAGGCATTATTGAGTGTTTGTTTTTAACACGTGCGTCTGTAATTTGTTTCTTCAGATCATTTTTCACTGGAAATCTAGCTTTCATAGCAACTAATGGTGGTCCGATGTTGCCCGGTAATTTTCCACCCTTAATAGCATGACATGCCAAACAATTGCCTTTCTTTTTACTGAAAGCAATCTTTTTGCCGTCTTCAACTGCGCCTGCAACAGAAACTGCGGGAGCGGCTAGAGAAAGGCAACCGATGAGTACAGCTACTGATGCTGCGGTGTTTACTATTCGCGCTGAAAGGCGCATAAGCTTCTCCTCATACTCTTGCGTTGGTTTGTAATATAACTGATATTAATTCAGTTTTTATTTGACGCTTCATAGCATACAGAGAGGAATCTTAAGGGACAAGAGAAAATTGTTATTTTTCATAATGTTAGCGTTTTCTTATATAAGAATCGTCTAATATTACAGATTGTTTTTATCTTATGTAATTAGGGTTTTACTCTTTTTTGTACTGTTTTTTATAGATTTCTATTTTTGCTTGTAACCGTTTGATCGTTTCTTTTTTATTCTTTTTCAGTTTCAAAGCGTTTTTTATAGATTGTATGGCTAGCTCGTAAAGGCCTTCGTTTGCGTATTGTTCTGCTCTTATTATGTAAGCTTTAAGAAGGTTTTTTTGTTCTGAGTATGATAAGGCTAATAAATGGTATGTATTGGAGTTGCTGGAATCAGTAAGTTGTTTCTCTAATAATTGAACGCTCTGTTGGTAATGTTTAAGCTGTATTAATGCTCTGGCGTGCTCATGGATAACCGGTAAGTAGTCTGGATAAATATCTGTTAGTTCTTTATATAGAGTAAGAGCCGGCTGTTCTTGTTTATTTATTAGGTAAGATTTGGCTAATGCAAGTTCGTACCATAGGTGGTTAGATTTCTCTGCTAACGGTTTCAAAATTTTAATCGCTTTGTCACCCTGGTTCTGGCGCATATGAATTAGTGCGCGGGCATATGCTTTGGCTGGCGATGAGTGAGATGAGCTGGGGTAGTTTTTAGCTAATTCCTGGTAGTTAGTGCTATTGGCGACAATTAACCGTGCCCGTGCTAACCGAAACATCAAGCTGTCATTGGGGGTGCTCCAGGAAACCTTGGGGGTACGACTAGTTGCTTCTGCAATTCGTGTTGAATTAAGGGGGTGAGTTCGGAGGTATTCGATATCATTTTCAGAACCAAAAAAAGAACTACTTTGCATAATTTCAAAAAACTCGACCATACCGGCAGGGCTGAGGTTGCTTTTAGATAGTATCTCTATTCCGACTCTATCAGCTTCTAGTTCATTACTACGTGTGAAGTTAATTTGTTTTTGCATACCGCTGGCTACACCACCAATCATTAATGCCGCACCTGCTGATGGGTCGGCAGAGCTAATTAATATTGCTGCAAGCAGGGTCGCGACCGTAGTGAGGTTGCTTGATTGGCTAGATTGAAATGATCTTGTTAAGTGCTTTTGGGTAACGTGGGCTATTTCATGAGAAATAACGCTGGCGAGCTGACTTTCATTTTTTGCCGCTAGTATCAGGCCTTTATTAATGCCTATTGTTGCATTAGGGCCTGCAAAGGCATTGATGTCATTGGCATTAATAATGAAAAAATTGAATTCTCTGTTCTTTTCGGGGCTGTTAGAGGCTAATTTTAGGCCTAAGCTTTGCAGGTAATCATTAACTAATTCATCATCGAGTAACGCTGACTGTGCTTTTAATGCTCTTATAAAAGCATCACCCATTATTTTCTCGTCTTCGGGGCTTAGTACGCGTTCAGCGGGATTACCTAGCTCAGGAAGGCTATTAGTTGCCCAAGTGTTAAACGAAAAGCATAACAATAATAGTGTGATCGCGTGGCGCATATATATTCTGAAGTTTGTGGGTTTCAATCTATCATACTCAACTTTTATACACACTAGGATCTAATTTATAAAATAAAGTTTCATTATTTCCATGAAGATTGCATCTATGTTAGAATTATCTAATATTGCAAGTTGGAGTTTTATTTATATGTATTCAGTTCAAGAGATCGATGCGGCACAATTAAAATCTATGCAAGAAGAGGGTAAAACCTTCAGATTGTTAGATGTTAGAAATATTGCAGAGATCCAGCGTGGTTGTATACACGGTTGTGAGCCAGTGCCTCTTAACGTGTTACAGGCGAAATTACCTGAATTAAGTAATGATGAGACGTATATTCTGTATTGTCATAGTGGTGCGCGTTCGGCTCAAGCGACTAGTTTTATGGTAACGCAAGGTTATGAAGAAACTTATAATCTAAAAGGCGGTATTCTTGCCTGGGCTCAGCTAGGCTTTGAAATTAGCGCTTTAAACTAAAATCCACCATATATAGTGTCAAGGCATCAAATAAGTGTCTTGGCATTCATATCAGACTCTTTAACACGCAGTAATTCAGTAAAACCTCTCTCTCAAATCCCTTAAAAACCTGCTAATTCCTTTAATATTGAATAAAATCGGCATTTAGGTCTTGTTTTATTTATTAGCATAAACTAAATTTAGCCCTCACTTAATTTGGTTGATGACTAATCAATAGAAAGTGGCTTGGATAAGCGACAGCTCCCTCATAAAAATAATAAGTTTATCTGTCATTGAATTGTTAGTTTTTGTAGTTAACAAAAGTAAGTTACTGGTGTTAGCCAGAATCCATTTACATATAGAGATAGTTTAACTAGAGGTGTTTGAGAAATGAGTAAGAAATTGGCGATTATCGCAACAAAAGGTACACTTGACTGGGCGTACCCTCCATTTATTTTGGCGTCAACTGCATCAGCATTAGGTTATGACACAGAAATCTTCTTTACATTTTACGGCTTAAAGCTAGTAGAGAAAAAATTAGACCTAAAAGTATCTTCATTAGGTAACCCGGGCATGCCAATGCCAATGCCAGTCCCTGTATTAATGCAAGCATTACCAGGTATGCAGAGCATGATGACTGTCATGATGAAAAAGAAAATGAAATCTAAAGGTGTTGCACCGTTAGATGAGTTAAGAGATTTATGTCAAGAAGCAGAAGTACGTTTTATTGCCTGCCAAATGACGGTTGATCTGTTTGAATTTGATTCATCTACATTTGTAGATGGTGTTGAACTGGGTGGCGCAGCATTATTCTTCGAATTTGCTGGTGACTCAGACGTTTGTTTGTTTATCTAAACAATCAAATTGATCACAAAAAAACCCGGCTAGTTCGGGTTTTTTTGTGCCTGAAAAAAATAAATTGAAATTAAAATTTTAAAAAAAGGTGAATTTTTAGATATCTTTATAGAGAAATATTGTTTTTAAAGGGTAAAAAAAGATAAATCCTGCATTATGATAATTATTTTTAGTAAAGCTATAAAATACTCAGCTGGTGGGGTATTTGCATTTATATAAGTATATCAATAGGTTATGTAATTAATCATATAATAATATTAATAGATTATAATATAACCAATCTAACTTAGTACAGCTATTGTGCTTTTTTATAGGCTAATAAAGCATTGATTGACAAAAGCTTTCTGCTTTGAGATTGTACGTAAATGCTTAAGATTGGATTTATTCCAAAAAGTTTCAAAAAATAATAAATAAGCAAAATTAAATAAAGATTTAAACTAGTCGATATAAATATGAGGATATTTACACATGACAATCAAAGTTAAACAGACGCTATTAGCAGCATCTATTGCAGCGGTAGTTGCAACACCAATTACAGGCTTCGCAACAAACGGTATGAACCTTGAAGGTTACGGCCCAATCGCTACTGGTATGGGTGGTGCTGCAATGGCTTATGATAACGGTACTGCTGCTGTTATGAATAACCCAGCTACTTTAGGTTTAATGGATGACGGCTCAAGTCGTTTGGATATAGCTGTGGGTAATTTGGGGCCGGATATTTCTTCTGAACCAACAGGAGCGCCATCTTTTAATGCGGATTCGTCAGCTGATTCTTTCTATATGCCTGCGGTTGGTTATGCTAAGCGCTCTGGCTCGTTAACATACGGTTTTGGTATGTCTGCTCAGGGCGGTATGGGTACTGAATACGGCGCAAATTCATTTATGTCAAATCCTGCAGGACTTGCAGGTACTAGTATTGGACAGGTTACTCGTTCAGAAGTAGGTGTAGGTCGTTTAGTCGCGCCAATTGTTTATAACGTTGATAAGAACTTAACTATTGGTGGTTCTATTGATTATGTTTGGGCTAGTATGGACTTACAGATGGCAGCCAGCCAAGCTCAAGCGTTTGGTATGATTACAGGTGGTTCTTTAGTACCTGCTTTAGGTGGTCTACCGGCATGGGATACTGCATATTTTGATTTCTCTAATGATAATGATTTTTCTGGCGAAGCTAAAGGTGATGGTTTTGCAGGGAAATTAGGTTTAACTTATAAAGTTTCTAACGAAATCAGTATTGGAGCAACTTATCATACTGAAACTAGCTTGGGTGATTTAGAGACTTCTGCTGCAGGCGCAACTATGAGCATGTACAGTAATGGTGCTACAGTCGCTGGTGGTGTTATTCCAGGTAAAATTGCTATAACTGACTTTCAGTGGCCATCAACATTGGCTGTTGGTATGACCTATAAGCAGGATAAATGGATGCTAGCTGCTGATATTAAACAGATTAATTGGTCTGATGTAATGTCATCTTTTAATATGACATTCTCAAATGCTGGTGGTGACCTAACTATGGTGATGCCTCAAAATTGGGAAGACCAGACTGTAATTAGTGTTGGTGGTGCATATAAGGTAACTTCTGCAACGACTTTACGTGCTGGTATTAATAGTGCGTCAAATCCTGTTCCTGATTCAGCATTAAATCCTTTGTTCCCAGCAACAATTGAATCGCATTACACTTTAGGTGTTGGTCATGCGTTGAGTAAGAAGTCAGATTTAAACTTCTCATTAACAATTGCGCCTGAAGTATCTGTCGATGCTCTTAGTGGTGTAACAACTACACATGCTCAGACTAACTGGCAGTTCATGTACTCTCAGAAATTCTAATCTAGTTTTAGTTTAGAACTCTCTAGCCGGGCAGAATGTTCATTCTGCCCGGCATTTTTCATTTTTATTGGAGATATTTCTCATGGAATTTTCTTTCAGAAAAAGCACATTTAAGATACTTGCATTTGTAAGTGTTTTCTTAGTATCAATCTCATCTTCGTATGCAGCAGATGCTAAGTTATATAAGCCATTTGTTATGGCAAAAACACCAGCGGGTGATTTTAAAGCAGCGGTTGCAAGCACTAAAGCAGCATTGCTTAAAGCAAAATTTAAAGTTGTTGGTGATCATTCTCCTTATAAAAATACTCATGTTTTTTCAGTAACAAATAACACAATAATAAATATTGTGAAAAAAGAACAATCGGGTGTTTACGGTGCTATTCAGCGTGTTTCGGTTAGTAATGTTAAAGGTAAAGTTCAAGTAGCATTCACTAACCCTCAATATATGGCATACGCATATCGTTTTAAAAATGATTTTAAATCGGTTCGTTCAGCTCTGATTGCAGCGCTAGGTTATCAAAAAGACTTTGGTGCAGAAGGCTTAACTGAGAAAAAACTACGCGATTATAACTATGCGTGGGGTATGGAAGAGTTTGATGAGCCAGACGAAATTGCTGAGCATAACTCGTACAAAGCGGCAATTGCGGCAGTTGAACAAGGCTTTAAAACAAATAAAGTTGGTGCATATAAAGTTTATCGTGTTGATATCCCAGGTAAAAATGTCACTATTTATGGTGTTGGTCTTAAATCACCTAAGTTGTTCAATAAGTTCCAGGACGATGGTTACGTAATGGGTATTATTGATTTTACGAATGACAAGCACGCGGCACATTTACCATATGAAATGGTGGTTAATGGTAAAAATGTTGAAGCACTTAATGGTCGTTTTCGTATCGCTATTGGTTTCCCTGATTTAAGTATGGCGGGTGAAAATAGCTTTATGAATATAATGGGCGCTCCTGGCGGCATTATTAAAGCATTAAAAGCGGTAGCTGGCGGTGAAGACGACGACTTTTAATTAAGTAGTTTTCTTTAATGCTTTGCTAAAAAGCCCGGCTTAAGTCGGGCTTTTTTTTGCGTAAAGTATTATGAGTGTTTATTTCTTATGTGATTATGGTTTCATATGATTTGTTTAATAAAAAAAGCCATCAAATGATGCTTATGTCACCTTATATGCTTCTTATTTCTCTTATTATGTCTCTAAAATATTAAAATACGCTCATTGTCTAATATTTTACGTGAGTTTTCGTTTCATCCGTATTAAACTTCTCTGTTCGGTCACTATTGTGGCTAAAAGTGTATGATTTTTAAGGTTATTCAGTACTTTTTTGTGAAGTTGTCATGAAAAAGCACAGACACTGGAGTTAGATTACGTGGAATTAACGGGTGCAGAAATCCTGGTTCAATGCCTCAAAGAAGAAGGCGTTGAGTATTTATTCGGTTATCCTGGCGGAGCCGTTTTGCATATTTATGATGCTTTGTACAAACAGGATGATGTCAAACATATATTGGTTCGTCATGAGCAAGCTGCGACTCACGCGGCAGATGGTTATGCGCGTTCAACGGGTAAACCGGGTGCTGTTTTAGTGACTTCGGGTCCTGGTGCAACTAATGCGGTAACGGGTATTGCAACAGCTTATATGGATTCTATTCCAATGGTTGTTATTACCGGTCAGGTGCCAACGAGCTTAATTGGTAATGATGCATTCCAGGAATGTGATTCTGTTGGTATTACGCGCCCGATTGTAAAACACAATTTCCTGGTTAAAGATATTAAAGACCTGGCGGAAACGATGAAGAAAGCATTTTATGTTGCTACTTCTGGTCGTCCGGGTCCTGTTGTTGTTGATGTGCCAAAAGATGTGACTGGTCAGAGTGCAGAGTACAGCTACCCTAAAGAAATTAGCATGCGTTCTTATAACCCTGTTTCAAAAGGGCATGTTGGTCAAATTAAGAAAGCGGTTGAGCTAATTTTATCTGCTAAAAAGCCAATGATTTATAGCGGTGGTGGTGTCATTTTAGGTGAAGGCTGTCAGCAGCTTAGAGATTTTACTCAAAAACTGGGTTACCCAATTACCAATACATTAATGGGCCTGGGTGCTTATTCCGCAACTGATAAACAGTTTATTGGTATGTTGGGAATGCACGGTACTTACGAAGCCAATATGTCGATGCACCATTGCGATGTTTTGATTGCGATTGGCGCGCGTTTTGACGACCGTGTAACCGGTAATTTAGAAAAATTCTGTCCAGATGCAAAGATTTTGCATGTGGATGTTGACCCTGCTTCTATTTCTAAAACTGTTAAGGTCGATGTGCCGATAGTTGGAGAAGTGGTTGAAGTATTGGAAGCATTGATTGCCGGTATTGATACATCGGAGAGTAAAGTTGATACACCAGCACTTGAAAAGTGGTGGCAGCAAATTGATGTTTGGCGTGCTCAGGATTGTTTAAAGTTTGATACTGAAAGCGATAAAATTAAACCTCAAGCCGCTATTCAAAAAGTTTACGAATTAACTAACGGTGAAGCATACGTAACGTCTGATGTAGGTCAGCACCAAATGTGGGCTGCGCAGTATTATAAGTTTGATGAGCCGCGCCGCTGGATTAACTCAGGCGGCCTTGGCACAATGGGCTTTGGTTTACCGGCTGCAATGGGTGTGCAATTAGCACATCAAGATAAAACAGTGGTTTGTATTACCGGTGAATGCAGTATTCAAATGTGTATTCAGGAACTGGCTACTTGCTTGCAGTATGGCTTACCGATCAAAATATTAAACCTGAATAATGGTTTTATGGGAATGGTGCGCCAGTGGCAGGAATTCTTCTACGATAAACGTTATTCAGAATCGGTAATGAGCGTAGCACCTAACTTTGTCGCATTGGCAGAAGCATATGGTCACGTGGGTATTCGAGTTGAAGACCCTAAAGACTTAGATGCGGCTTTAGATGAGGCGTTTAACAAACATAAAGATCGTCTTGTATTCATTGATGTGATTACTGATCCAGACGAGAATGTTTATCCAATGGTACCGGCAGGCGCTGGTCTTAATGAAATGGTGTTAGTGTAATTATGCAGCATATAGTTTCAATATTAATGGAAAATGAATCCGGTGCTTTATCAAGAGTGGCTGGATTGTTCTCTGCCCGCGGATATAATATCGAGTCATTAACAGTTGCTCCAACAGATGATTCTTCTATGTCGCGTATGACATTGGTAACATCTGGAACAGAAGACGTTGTTGAACAGATTTTAAAACAGTTAAATAAGCTAGTGGATGTAGTTAAGCTGGTTGATTTAACCGAGTCGGCGCATATCGAACGTGAAATGATGTTGATAAAAATTGAAGCTATCGGTGAGTCTCGTGCTGAAGTTAAGCGCTTAGCTGATATCTTCCGTGGCAATATTATCGATGTTACCGACACAACGTATACGGTTGAACTGACCGGACCAGGTGAAAGACTGAGTGCTTTTTTACAAGCATTATCCAGTATCAGTATCCTGGAAGTGGTTCGTTCAGGTGCAATGGGTATTAGCCGTGGTGAAAAGACCCTTGGCCTGTAGGCATAAAGTGTAAGCGTTTTTAACTTTACTTATTTTTAGTATCTAATTTTAGAATTTATTTTTTTAGGCAGGAATTAACTATGAACATTTTTTACGATAAAGATTGTGACCTTTCTCTTATCAAAGCAAAAAAAGTAGCCATCATTGGTTACGGCTCACAAGGCCATGCACATGCACTTAACTTAAAAGAGTCTGGTGTTGATGTAACCGTTGCTTTGCGCGCTGGTTCTGCATCTGCTGTTAAAGCTGAAAACGAAGGCTTAAACGTTACATCAATTGCTGATGCGGTTAAAGCGGCTGATGTGATCATGGTTCTTGCTCCAGATGAGATTCAATCTGCACTTTATAAAAATGAAATCGAGCCAAACATCAAAGATGGCGCGACATTAGCATTCGCACACGGTTTTGCGATTCATTACAACCAGATCGTTCCACGTAAAGATCTGGACGTTATTATGATTGCTCCTAAAGCACCTGGCCACACAGTACGTAGCGAATTCGTTCGTGGCGGTGGTGTTCCTGACTTAATCGCTGTTTACCAGGATGCTTCTGGTAAAGCGAAAGACTTAGCATTGTCATACGCTTCAGGCGTTGGTGGTGGTCGTACTGGTATCATCGAAACGACGTTCCAAGACGAAACTGAAACTGACTTATTCGGTGAGCAAGCTGTTTTATGTGGTGGTGCTGTTGAGCTGGTTA
>JAUVDT010000063.1 GCA_030595185.1 Gammaproteobacteria bacterium | reverse complement strand
TAAAATATGAATACCTGAAAGGTTCCGTCGGCATAGTGATGCCAACCTACTAAAACCTAACAACTCATATCGGTTTTGACTTACCTTCCCGTCTCGCTGTTTGCCGGGCATTGTTTCCAGAAAGGGAAAATACGCCATGGACGGCGTATTTAGTTTTGTTGAGCAGGGATGCGAATCAAAACGACCCGTGAGCGAAGTTAAGATAGGACAAAAATTTGGGATGAAAACATGTTGTATATACAATGCACGGGTACCCGCAGGGCAAATTGCGTTAGGGCGGATTTTTTGGGTACTTTTTCATCTGTAGGAAAAAGTACCTCGCCGGTGGGTGCGACTACCCACGCCTTTGACTTTGACCTTAATCTTTAAAAGCTGTTGGGCTTCGTACCTCACCCCAACCTACACGATCTTTGATCGTAAAAGACTATTATTTTTCTTTACTCATCGACATGCTACAACAGCAATAACATCCATCTTGTTAAATAACATAATCAAATGCTAATGTTTTTATATTTTGATTTGTAAAAAAGACATAATTTGGACACATGCATGACAACCAAATTATTTAAAATTAAAAACTTATAAATAATGAACTACACTTTGATATGAAGATACTTCACATAATAAAAACAATAACTGGGGAATATTTATGAAACCTGTCTTTTTATTTTTAATAATAGCCGCTTTTTTCTCTTCAGGCTGCTCCATGAAAATGCCAATGAGCCCAACTGAATTCAAGAAAATGATTCCTGAAAGTATGTTTGGAAAAACAGACAATTACACTGTTAATAGTTCACTTAAAAGAATTACAAAAACATTTAAAAAGAAAACTAATAAATGCTTCAAAAAATCCGTTAAAAGAACAGCTTGTGTTACTCAGGCATACGGTGGCCGAAGCTGCTCAACTACTACCAACCACTACAACCCAAAACTAAAAATAACTAAAAATAATCTCCAGCTCACTATCCAGACTGAAGTAGAGGGCAATGTCATTATGTTGGGCGGAAAACCACCCAAAGGCGGCATGTACACACTTGTGGCAGATATAACTCATGTCAAACGAAACAAATCAAATGTAAAAGTTTATTATGGTTGGGCAGGATCCGATATGTTTGTCAAAACTATTAAACGATGGGCAAATGGTAAAACCAGAGGCTGCCCTGATCTTACCCAAAACTAAAACTATCAGGTACCTGTAATGATCAAACTAACAAATAACAAAGCCAAATATTTTTTGGCTTTATTGATGTCATTAAGCTTCGTAACAGGCTGCTCATCAATTAAAACTTATCCCAATAGTTACAAAAAAAATATGACAGTAAAAACTGCTACCAGTAGTGGCTCTATACTTCAGGATGTAAATACTTATTTGCATATCTATACTTTAGATTCTAAATGCAAATCTGACTATCTTGGTACGGTCAACCTTGACAAGCCGGTTAAAAAAGTTGGTTTGCCTGTAAATAAAAACTTGTTCCTTGACTTTGCCTTTGTAAAAGAGGGGTTCTTTAGCAGCTCATCAAGCCGAATAAATTCAGAAACTCTGCTAACACCTCGTAAAGGAAGGCTTTATGAAGCTGATGTTTTTTATGAGGATAATATTTATGATGTAGCTATCTGGCAGAAAAAATCGAGAAAAGCTAAAAAACGAAAACTGAAACTAATTCCTTATGAAGCTTGTAAAGCAAAAAAATAACAATAAAAAAGCTGGAAACATCCAGCTTTTTTATTTAATCCAGACCAATCGGTGGTGGCGCTACTCTCAACACCTCTTCAACCGTCGTCAAACCCTGACCAACCTTTTGCGCACCACTTAAACGTAACACCCGCATGTTTTCCTTAATGGCTTGTTGACGCAAAACATCCACACTTGCACCGTCAGCCATTAGTTTTTTAAGCGCCGGCGTGTAAGTAAACATTTCATACAAACCCATACGCCCTAAATAACCTGTGTTACGACATTCAAGACAACCGACTGCTTTAAATACTTTTTTCGGCTTCGCTGGCTTCCAGGGTTTAACCAGCTCATGCCATTGTGCATCTTCAATATCAATCGCCTCTTTGCAATGCGGGCAAAGTGTTCTGACTAAACGCTGTGCCATGACACCTATTAATGTTGAGTTAATTAAATAAGGCGGCACACCGATATCCATTAAACGAGTAATCGCTGTTGGTGCATCATTGGTATGTAAAGTAGAAACAACTAAGTGACCCGTTAATGCCGCTTGAATTGCCATATCGGCTGTTTCCATATCACGAATTTCACCAATCATAATAATATCGGGATCTTGTCGTAATAAGGTTTTTACACCACCGGCAAAATCAACATCAATATTTTTTTGTACTTGCATTTGATTGAAAGCAGGTTCTATTAATTCGATAGGGTCTTCAATGGTACAAACGTTGACTTCAGGTTTAGCTAATTGTTTTAACGTCGAATAAAGCGTTGTGGTTTTACCTGAACCTGTAGGGCCAGTAACTAAAATAATACCATTAGGTTGCTGAATCATTGCATTCCAGCTTTCTTCATCTGCTGCTGATAAACCCAGTTCGCGAAAATTTTTCACCAATACTTCTGGGTCAAAAATCCGCATGACCATTTTTTCACCAAAAGCTGTTGGCATAGTGGACAAACGTAACTCAACTTCAAGCCCATCGGCAGTTTTTGTTTTTATACGGCCATCTTGTGGGCGCCGCTTTTCAGCCACATCCATTCGACCAAGAATTTTTATTCGACTAGTAACGGCAGCCAATACAGTTGTTGGTAATTGATAAACTTCATGCAACACACCATCAATTCTAAAACGAACTTTACTGTTATCACGACGTGGTTCTAAATGTATATCACTGGCTCTTTGGTCGTATGCATATTGCAACAACCAGTCAACGATATTAACCACGTGCTGATCATTTGCATCGAGCTTACCCGCTCTACCCATTTCCATGAGTTGTTCGAGATTTTGTAAGTTACCTCTACTTTGAGCGTTTTCGTTAGCCGCGCCAAATACCGATTTTGAGAGACTATAGAATTCCAATAGATATCGATCAATATCATCGGGATTTGCAATAACTCGAATGAATTTTTTATGATGTATATTACTAAGTTCGGTTTCCCACTCAGTAATATTGGGTTCACATGTCGCAACAGTAATCGTTTCATCATCAACTTGCACTGGCAACACTTTAAATCGCGCCGCATAGGCATATGACATGATATCGGTAACAGCTTTCACATCAATTTTTAATGGATCTACGCGGTAGTAATCCAGTTCAAAACGCTCTGCTAACCAGGTTGTTAAAAACTCTAAGGATAATAAACGACTGGGATGAGATTCGTCCTTCCAGTTTCTTTCTGCGATAAGTTGTAACGGGTGTTTTTTCTGGTTTTCACGCGAACTCGCTATTGTTCGCAGCATCATTGTATTGTCTTTTAATACGCGGCCCTCTTCTTCAAGCCAAAGCAAGACTTCATGAATATCCAGTTTTTTTTCAGAGCTAATATTAATAATGCTGTCCTTCTTTTTAATACGCTGCTATTGAATAATTATTTTAGCAGTCTTATTGCCAATTAACCGAGAATCAAAGATATCAATAACAGTATTAATTAAAACACTGTTACCTGTTTGAAAAACAATAGACTGAATTTTACCTTCATACTCTTTTCCATCTACTGTTACTTTTACAAACTGCCCTGAACGATACACTTTATTTAAGGGTAGCATTTGTTTACTCATTGCCAACATAGAGTTTCGGCTTGCTACAGTCAACAACACTGGCTTACTTGATTCAAGTGTGTATATTTCATCTGCGCTAATATGCGTTTTAAGAATAATTTGAGATCGATCTGCCTTTACTTCACAATAAGCTGCTTTTATTTTTGCTTGTGTAATTCTAGCTAATGATGAATCGTATTCGGATTTAGCTTTAATATATAACAACTCAGCATTTCGATGTTCAACCTCAGACAACACTGTTCTTTCAAAAAGTTCATCGGCTAACTCTTTATCTTTAAGCGCCGTTTCAACGGCTGGTGTTAATCCCTTTGCAATTGCTTGCTGCTGTTTCAATTCTGCGTTATAAACACCGCACTTAATCGACAACATTGTTTCGCCCGGTTTCACATAACTACCTGCTGGCATCACATTTTTTATCTGGCCTGAAATTGGCACGCCTATTTGACGAACATCCGCCCAACCTATCACCGCATCGAGTTCAACTGCGCTCACTGAATAATGAAACATTGAAATAAACATTAATACTATAAACTGGTAAAATTTCATTACTGTATATATTCCTCTAATGTTGCACCGGTTAGCATGGCTAACTTCATCCAGACAATCACCAGTTCAAAATTATTTTTAAATTTCTCTAGCTTAGCTTCAGACACTCGAACAAAAGAATCACCCAAATCAGTTCTGTGTTCTAACTCATAAAAAGCACGACTTCTATCC
The DNA here is from genome assembly GCA_030595185.1 of Gammaproteobacteria bacterium. Taxonomy (GTDB): domain Bacteria; phylum Pseudomonadota; class Gammaproteobacteria; order SZUA-229; family SZUA-229; genus JAUVDT01. Next base: position 7,742 of record JAUVDT010000063.1, on the reverse strand, counting down.
TGATAAAGTTCCCGGTATTCTTCTGCTACCTCATCAATATCTTGTTTGGCTTTGAGCACATATATTCTCTGCCACATCTCAAGACACTGCTGCCTAATATCAGATTCCATTTGCAGCTGTTTAACTCTTTGCTTTTGTAACTCAGCTAATGCAGTCGCTCTTAATGATTTAATTGAATCATTTTCAAATAAAGGTATTGAGTACTTAAGAGCCGCGCGCCAATTATTTCTTGATGGTGTTTCGTAACTGTATTCTGCCCATTCAATTTCTGATGAAAGCGTAGAACCGCCTTGTTTTCGGCTTGCTGCCAATTCATGCGTAGCAGCTTCTACTCTTAACTGCTGCGCTCGAAGTTGTAAATTATTACTTAAGGCTAATTTTAATACATCTTCAAACTCTGGTCGTTTACGATCTAAAAATGAAAGATCAGGAACAATAACATCACTAGGCAAATCATTAGGTCGAGCTATACTCTCAGCAAAACGAGCACGGCTTATTCGCTGCATAGTCTCACTTTCATAACGCTGCGATCTTACTTGTTGGTATTCAAACTGCGCTTTTAATAAATCAACATCCGAACTTTGTTTTAAATCGTTTCGTTCCTGTGTTTTATTAAACCTCACAAAGGCAATTGAAATAGCTTCGTTATCCAATGAAAACTTCATATCCGATAACTTAATATCAAAGAAATTTCTAGCTACTTCAATCCTTTTGTCTAATCGTATTTGTTTCATTATTAAACGAACAGAACTCAGTTTCGATTCAACAGACTGTTCTTTTTCATTACTATAGCCAGAATCAAATAATGTCTTTGTCATTAAAACAGAGATTTTATGATCTTCATTGCTACTAGCTGGGATAACTTCAGACGCTTCTACGTACTGCGCCAGGGCAACCATATCGATATTAAAATCATTAAGGCCAGTTATTTGTAATAATTCTGAGTTTACTGCTTCATAATTAGCTTTAGCCAACAATGCTTCATAGTGATTATTTTCATCAACAATTTTCATTGCCTGATCAAAACTCACATTTTCTGGTAACTCAGTAGCTGCTTGTACCTGTGCTGCCCCCAAAAGCAGAACAAGGAAAACAAGTCGATAAGCAAAACACATTTCTAATTAGCCTTTAATTTCTTCTTTTCTTTTTTTTCTTTACGTTTCATTTTTTTAAATTTCGTAAAGCGAAGATTTTTATATTCCTCATTTACCACATACTCAGCCAGCCACATCATTTCTTCTACACCGGATGTTGGGCCCGTGTATTTTGTTACTTTTTTGCCTTTTAAATCATAAAAAGCAAACACTGGCGTTGCTCTAACGCGGTTACCTTTAAAAGCAAAATTTTTCATGCTCATTGTTTTGCCAGAGAAGTCTGTCATTTCAATATCACCTTCAATATCTATTGCAAATATTAAAAAGTGCTTTTTTAAATACGCCATAACTTCCGGCTGGTTTAAAACCGTTGTTTTCATTCGATGGCAGAACGGGCATTCATCCATTTCAAAAAATAGTAAAACGCCTTTTTTACCTTGTTCTTTTGCTTCAACTAATTCTTCTGAATAATCACCCAATGATTGATCAAAAATAGCTCGATCATCAGCCGCATATACAGATGTTGTCATAAGATAAAAAAGCATCATTAAACAGGTTCTAAAAAACAACATTGATAACATCCACTTACATAATTTATAGGTATGAGAATACCTTGTTATTAGGCATAAAAAAAGCCCGCATTGCGGGCTTTTTTACGTTCAATAAGCGTTATAGCTATAAACTATTCACCTAAGTACGCGGCATCAGATGCTTCTTGAGTACCAAGACTCCATTCACCACGCGTTTTTGCATGGTTAATGGCAGCATCCATATCTGCTTGCGATGCAGAACGATCAATTTCTAGTGATTGTCCAGCATAGATTAAATCAGCATCTTTGATTTTATCGCGGTTAGCTTTATAGATTAATGGCCACTGGAATGAATCTGAATAAACTTCACTCTTACCAGATATATCCCATAAGTTATCGCCAGCAACAACGTCATAAGTTGTATTAGAGCCACTGTTTGTCATGTTACTTTCTTCAGTAGCCGCTTCAGCCATCATTGGTGCAGTATCAGGCTTTGCATCTTCTTTAACTACTGCCTCTTTTTTTACTTCTTCTTTAGGCTCTTCTTTAGTATCAGACCCGGCACAACCCACTAGTAGACCAATTGTAGCTATCGATGTAGCCAACAGTTTAGTCAAAGACATGCTTCTCATTTTAAATCTCCAAATTTTAGATATATTCTTTTAAACGACCGGTTTCAGGGATTTACCTAATTCCAGTAGAAAATTATAGTTATTTGACAAACTATCAATGCAGCACGAGCCTGTCAAGCAATTGCATGAGTTTACCGTAAATACGACTATAAAATGTCATTTACCGTGATAATCGACATAATTTAAGCGATAACAGGCTTTAAACATTAAATTATAGATAAAGACGGTTATTTTCTTTGACTATTAATATTAAGGATCGCTCTTAAATGTTAAAATATCGGATTATTTTATCCCCCTAGGAAATTCTGGAGCCAACAATGACAGACAAAGTCACTATTTATCATAATCCACGTTGCTCAAAATCTCGTCAAACGATGGAATTGTTACATTCAAAATCAATTCAGCCAGATGTTGTTGAATACTTAAACACACCGCCTGATTTTGAAACTCTGGATAATTTGCTAAAAATGCTCAAGATTGAACCTCGGCAGCTAATGCGCAAGGGGGAAGCTGAATACAAAGACAACAACTTATCTGATGACTCATTAACCAGAGAACAACTGATTGAGGCGATGGTCAAATTTCCCAAATTAATGGAACGCCCTATCGTTATTAAAGACGGCAAAGCCGCTATTGGTCGACCACCTGAAACCATTTTGGAGATTTTATAAATGGCTGAAGTGTTAGTTTTATATTACAGCCAAGGTGGTACAACGGCAGAAATGGCCGAATTCGTCGCACGCGGTATTGAAGATGTTGACGGTATGCAGGCACGTATTCGTACTGTACCGCATGTTTCAACGGTTGCTGAAGCAAAGGAATCTGATATTCCTGCAGAAGGTCCTCCTTACGCGTCACTGCAAGACTTAGAAGAATGTGATGGCCTGATTATAGGCAGTCCTACTCATTTTGGTAATATGGCAGCCGCTTTAAAATACTTTATCGACAGCACCGGTCCATTATGGATGTCTAAAGCACTGGTAAACAAACCGGCAGCTGTGTTCACTGCAACAGCAAGTATGCACGGCGGACAAGAATCGACATTACTATCTATGATGCTGCCTTTAATGCACCAGGGCATGATCATGGTTGGCTTACCTTATAGCGAACAGGCTCTTATGCAAACCTCATCGGGTGGTAGCCCTTATGGTGCCAGCCGCTTAACCAGCGATCAGGTAAGCCTGCAGCTAACAGAAGATGAAAAAACGCTCTGTAAAGCATTAGGCAAACGCGTAGCGACCATCGCTAAATCCATTAAACCTATTATTTAAGATTTATTATGACTTCAAAAATTAAGTTCTTTCGTTGGACAAGCCAAATCGGCTATTTCAGTTTAATGGGCAGCATGTATTTATTGCTGTTTGTTTTTAACAAACCAGAACCTCAATTAATGTTGCCTGCATTAATTTTTTGTGTCGGGCCACTGCTTTTTCCACTGCGAGGTTTACTTGCCGCAAAAGCATACACGCATGCATGGGCAGGTTATCTTGCACTGTATTATTTCATTATTGGAATTTGGTACGCCGGTGCGGAAGTTGACCGAGTGATTGGCTTGCTGATTACTTTCTCTAGCATTACCTTCTTCTTTGGTGCAATTGGTTTTGCGCGCTTACAAGGTAAAGCCGATAAAGCGGCTAAGGCTGCTGAAGAAACTGAAAATACCGAACAAGAATAATTTCTATTTGTTTGACGATGCGTCTGAATTTAAAACTTCTCTAACAAATGGAATTGTTAGTCGTCGTTGCTGCACCAAAGAAGCCTGATCTAATTTATCCATGCTATCAAATAAATTAAATAAATCTCTCGGGTAGTTTTCTAATAAATAATTCGCAACATTTTCTGGTAATTCTAAGCCTCGCGCTGCCGCTCTCGTTTGTAATGCAGAACGCTTTTCATCATCACTTAATGCCTTTAATTGAAACACCGGCCCCCAGGTAAAACGCGAACGCAAATCAGGCAAAATCATTTCTAATTCAGCAGGGCTTTTCTCCGCCGCAAAAACCAGACTAACCGCAGACTCTCTGGCCTGGTTAATTAATGAAAACAAGGCCAATTCCCATTCCACATCACCCAACACTGCATCAAGACCATCGATGGCGACAAGGTCTAAATTTTCAACACCTTGCAATATCTCGGTTGTCACATCCTGCATTTCATTTAACGGTAAATAACTTGCCGTTAAACCATGGCGAGATGCCATTTCACAAGCGGCTAATAATAAATGAGACTTACCCAGACCACTACTCGACCAAAGAAAAACTTGCTGTTCGCCGCCACCACTAAAAATATCCGAAAGGATATCAACGGCCATTTGATTTGAACCTGAAAAAAAACTACTGAAAGTACTGCTTTCTTTTGGTTGAAGCAGTAAAGGTAACTGTTGCATAAAACTCTTTAAATTACTCAGATTTGTGGTTTACGTTAGGGTTTGCATCATACAAGGAACTGGTTAAATATTGTTGGTGCAAGTGTCGCAACATAACAGCAATAATAGCGGCAACCGGTAAAGCTAATAAAATACCAACAAAACCGAATAATTGACCGCCGGCCAATACAGCAAAGATAACGGCTACCGGATGCAAACCAATTTTATCACCAACTAACAAAGGTGTTAATAACATACCTTCTAATGCCTGGCCGATACCAAACACTATAAAGATAGGCCACAACTGCATGATATCTTGCATTTGCAAAAGCATGGCAACACAAGCTGTCACTATACCAACAATAAAACCAAGGTAAGGAACAAAACTAACCAGACCGGCTGTCATACCAATTAATAATGCCAGCTCTAACCCAACGATTTTTAAACCCACTGAATAAACGATACCCAGCACAATCATCACCATGAATTGCCCACGTAAAAATGCGGCCAAAACAAGATCAGATTCCATCGCTAATTTTTTAATAACAGGCTCTTTACTACGAGGTAATAATTCATGAATTCGAGCGACTAATAAATCCCAGTCACGCAATAAATAAAAAGTAACAACAGGCACTAAAACTAAATTAGCCAACCAGAGCATAATAGCAATACTGGAATTGGAGATTGACTGAAATACCTTTAATACAATACTACCGCCTGCACTCCACTGCTGACTAATAGATTCACGCATCGCGTCAAGATTAAATGCTTCGGGGTTTAAATTAAAACGCGCCGCTAAAGAAGGCAATAGCTCTTGTTGCACCCAGGTCAAATGGGCAGGCAAGCTTTTAAATAAATAACTGAGCTGTGATTCCAACATCGGCATCAATAAAACCAACACCAATATTAAAACCAAAAAGATGATTGAAAAAACAATACTGACAGCCAGTGTTCGGCTTAACTTATAGGCCTCCAGACGGTCGACCAAAGGGTCACCCAAATAAGCCAGAAAAGCAGCCATAATGAAAGGTGTTAATACAGGGGCTAATAAATAAATTAATAATAAGAGTAATGACGATGATATTAAAATCATCCATTTTTGAGAATCACTAATCATTTTGAGACGTCCTTGTTATCTCACTTCATAAGCCAGAATCACATCACCTTGTTCAGGTTGTTGCGTACTAACTTGAATATTAACTGGCTTAAGCACTGTGCCTAATGCAATCAAATGCTTTAAATCATCCACATTACCTTGTGCATTAATTTTAAAACGCACTCCTTGCATACTGACTTCACTGGCATTTAAATCTTTTACCGGTGCCAGGCCTTGCAGGTAGCTCATTATTTGTGCATAACTATCAACACTGTTGATGCCATGAATATCAATATAGAAATTACCGCTACCGCCAGTTTCACGTAAAAACAATGCGTATTTAGCAGATACGAGATCCGATGTTTTATCGATACCCGTGGTTGATAAAAAGGCTAACTCCGAGCTGTTTATTTGCCAATTTTGCTGGTGTGTATTGGTCAATAAGTCCCAGTTTACCTTCCACTGACTCGACGCCCATAAATAACGCCCAACCAAAATCGATCCTTTTTGATAACGACGAGACACGGTCAATATGTTATCCCAAAAGCCACCCCACAGATCCACAAAGCTCAGACGAGAACGATCAACTTCATCGTATTCAGGCCATCGAATAGGCAAACCCCGGGCTTTAGCCGCTTTCTCTATTTCATCTTTAATCGGCGACTTATCACGCTGTCTTAAAATATAACGCTGACTACCATCTCGCACAGCTATCCACACCAAAGTTTCAGGACGCTGCTTACCCCATACTGGTAACTGACTGTTTCTTAAGAGTTTATTTACGACTTGCACATCAAATTTGATCCACAAAACATTACTATAAACGGCAGGAGTAGAATTAGCTGTGGTAGCTACCGGTTGCTTAAAACCGGCTGGTAATTCACGATAACGAAATTGAGAGATGTACTTTAAAACCTTATTTCGTGCATCATCAACCAGTGGATTACCCAATACACGACTACTGCCCACTACCTTAATTAACATTTGCTGGAAGGCTTTTCTGAAAATTTCATGCCGTGTTTTACGGGTTTGATTACTAACCGCTATCTCAACTTCATAAAGATGACCAACAACAACCGCCGAAGCCGGTACGCTAGTAAACAGGAGAAAAACTGTTAGTGATCCTAATATCCCAATTTTTGCCAAAAAATTAACAATCTGTCGCATAGAAATTTCATTACAAGGTAGCAGAGCGTGTACAATACCATACTTCGTTTAATTTCTGGTTCTGCATGTCTCATGAATGACTCCAATAGTCCGACTCCTCTTAGTTATAAAGATGCTGGCGTAAATATCGATGCTGGTAACGCGCTGATTGATAAAATCAAACCACATGTTGCTAAAACCAAGCGTCCTGAAGTCATGGGTGGCTTAGGTGGCTTTGGTGCAATGTTCCAAATCCCATTGGACCGTTATAAAGAACCTGTACTTATTTCTGGTACGGATGGCGTTGGTACTAAGTTAAAACTAGCGACTGAAATGAACAAACATGACACGATTGGTATCGATTTAGTGGGCATGTGCGTCAACGATATTCTTGTACAAGGTGCAGAACCACTATTTTTCCTTGATTACTATGCAACAGGAAAGCTTGAAACAGATGTAGCGGTTGATGTTATTAAAGGCATTGCCGATGGCTGCTTATTAGCAGGTGCTTCACTCATCGGTGGTGAAACTGCTGAAATGCCAGGCATGTACTCTGCAGGTGATTACGACATGGCTGGTTTCTGCGTCGGTATTGCAGAAAAGAGCCAGATCATCGATGGCAGCAAAGTTAAAGCCGGCGATGTTATTTTAGGCATGGCTTCTTCTGGCCCACATTCAAATGGTTATTCACTGGTACGCAAAATCATTGAAGTCAGCAAAGCAGACTTAAACGAAAATTTTGATGGTCAAACATTGGGCGAAACATTACTTGCACCAACTCGCATTTACGTTAAACCACTGCTAGCATTAATCAAAAAGATTGACGTGCACGCAATGGCGCACATTACAGGTGGCGGTTTATTAGAAAACATTCCACGC
>JAUVDT010000053.1 GCA_030595185.1 Gammaproteobacteria bacterium | reverse complement strand
CACCACCCGGTTTTTCTAAATACGCAACACCATTCATTGATCCTGTACGCCAACCCAACGTCATGGATATAGGCTGACCCGCGGAAGTATGTTGCTTAGTAAAAAATAAATCTCGCATTTCACTACTCAATACCACTGGCTTTTCACTCAGTATATCACTGAGAAATTTAGCAATTCCTCTACTAGATCCGTATAAACCACCATAAGATGGGCCGTTATGATAGAGCTGTTCAAAAGCGATATATCCGTCGTTAGTCTTGCCCATAAATTTTGAAGTACCCGCAAAATAGAGGAAAAGGCTAAAAAACGAATATTTTTTCTGATAACCCACTGCCAACGTATCATCATTAGGTATCGCACAACCTAATTCATTGGATGTAATTTGTAATGGATCAAATATATGCTGACGCAAGTAATCACAATAAGCTTCACCAGAAACTTCCTCTATAATTTTTCCGAGTAGCCAATAAGAAATATTGGAATATCCGTATTTTTCTCCGGCGGAAAAAGATAACGAAGCATTGTCAGTCAGGGTATTTTCTAACGCCTTCTTTTCGTCAAATTTACTATGATTTTCTTTTAAGTGCAGCCATTTCAATGGTAAAGGATTAGGGATTCCCGATGTCTGACTTAACAAGTGACGAATTGTAATCTCATTTCCATAAGGGTGAGAAGAATAGTATTCACTTAAACGATGATCAAGATTAATTTTACCCTTTTCAACCAATTGCAAGATTGCCGCAGCAGTAAATACCTTGGTGCTAGAATTTATCATAAATGCCGTATTGCTTGTCACTGGATCTTTTTTTTCTAAATTTCTCAATCCACCCAAGTATTCAAATATCATAGTGCTATCGTCTAGCACAGTATATTGCAACCCAGGTATTTCATCTTCTTCAATCTGTCGATCTAAGATATCATCTATCATAGAATTCTCATTCTGCTCAGCCATAGTTAAAGTACTCATCATTAATAATATAATAAACTGATATGTTGACTTCATAACACTATCCTTCTAATTCATAACCCAAACTTCTATTAGATAAAACGACTTTTGTTCTACATAACTTGATTTATGCGATAAAAACTTTGCAGAAAATCCTTAAAGTCACGCGGATTGTTAAGCCATGCTATATGCCCAGAATTTTCAATAATTGAAGTTTTTGCATCTGGAAATCGTTTATATATATGTTGTTTACTTTGGGCATAAATATCTTTCTCATCCTCACCGTATTGCACGACAATCGGAAAACGATAACTTACCGGACTATTTAATAATGGATATTTCAAAATGTACTTGCGAGTTTTGTTCACTGGGTCCGCTCTCACTTGCTCAGTCAAATCTTCGCCAACTGAAGCCTCTACATTTAGGCCTTTATTATAATTAGCAATAACTTGCCTAAACATTGTTTGATAGGCATTATCGCTGCCCAACATTCCACGCAAAGAATTAACGCCCATCATCAACCATTGCCAAGTGGTGGCTTTGGATTTGTTAAATTCAAGAACTTCTCTCTCTGTTTGCTCCCAATGCTCTCCAGTTCCTGAACTCGGGCTACTCAAAAACAAACTTAATATATTTTCAGGAAATTTCTCAGCATATATCTGCGCGTACAATCCACCCCATGAGTGCCCAAAGATATGAAAGTTGGACAAGCTATATTGATCCGCAATGGAATTAATGTCCTGCACATAAGCCTCCATACTGTAATCAATATTCGTCATGGGTGATCGCCCAGTACCGCGTTGATCAAACACAATAATTTGATACTTTTTTGATAGTACCTCTACAACCTGGTGAAAGCCCATGGGTACACCAGGGCCTCCGTGTAATAATATTATCGTTTCCGAATTGTCCTTTGGATATAAGACTGTATATAGACTCACACCTTTGCCTTCAATCATTTGTGTCACTGGCTCAGCAACAACGAATGGAGATAAAAGCATCAAAAACGACAATCTTGCTAGCATAATAGACATGTTATTCTCCTATGAGGAATATTAAACCAATGACATTCGTAGTCATTTAAAGTTAACACTGTTAACTTCTAGTGCAAAAAATTTACATCTGGCGAATATATGATTTCATCAAACTTGTATAGACTTTCACAAACTGTTTACGAGTGACCTCCGTTCTACCCGATAGAAATAAAGATACTTGTCCGTGCGCGTAAGCCCATAAACCAAATGAAGCGACATAGCTGTCTTCAGTCTTCACTAATTTTTGGTCAATTGCTCTCTGTACTCTGTTCTGCAATAATTCAAAACTATGGCGCATCTCTGCAGCACCTGCAGAATTCAATTTTTTTAACCCCGTCATTTGATCATTAGACATAAACATCACTTCGTAATACGGTTTTTCTGTGAGTGCAAAATTTAAATATGCTAGTAAGGATTTCTCTAAACACACCAAGGGGTTTTGAGTATCATTTATCTTTTCAAGATAGCGAGAAAATATTCGATATCCACGCAATATCACCTGAAATAATAATTCTTCTTTGTTTATATAATGCCGATAAAGTGCGGTAGCACTCATGCCAACACAAGAAGCCACTTTACGCATGGAAAAATGCGACAGACCTTCCTTCAAAAAGATATCCCTAGCACATACCAATATTAGTTCTTTGCTCTCACTCATGTTAACAGTGTTAACTAAGGTTGCAAATAAGTCAAGAATTTAATCAAATATTCAAAGAAATTTTATTGTGGGGGGGGAAGTCTATCTTGAGGGAGAGACACCTAAATTACTAAAAATAAAAAACTCAGTCTGTTGCCAGAGTGCACAATAAGAGCGCTTAAGGGGTAATTCAAGTTCCAAGTGCTCCATTAAAAAGTTGAGCAGAAGGGCAAAAGGCAAGACTTGAGCACTTGCTGAAACGTTAACTAAGCCTCAAGCATCTTTTTCACACGTCGAAGCTCTAACTCACCGGAGCGTACCTGTAGGCGAATGCCGGCTTGGTCATAGTCCTCTTTAAGAACACGCATATTCGCACGGATTTCACCAATCACACCCTTTGCGGTGTAAGGAACAAGCAGTTCCTCTTCCTGCATATCACTCTCTGAAAACGTCACAATACGTTCATGCAAAAGCGTAATGTCTGCTGGATTGCGAGACGACATCATCATGGCATCAGGAAATTCTTCCATCAGACTTTTTTTCTGATCGTCGTTAAGTTGATCTGACTTGTTAAGCAAAAGTAACTTTGGAATGTCTTCCACACCAATCTCTTCCAACACCTCGTTCACCACTTGCAACTGCGAACGAAAGCCGGGGTCGGCGGCATCCACCACGTATAACAGTAAAGAAGCATCACGAGCTTCATCCAATGTCGAATGAAATGATGCCACCAGATCGTGAGGCAACTTCTTAATAAAACCCACTGTGTCAGATACCAGAATGCGAGGATGAGTCTCCGGCTGCAAGGCACGTACTGTGGTGTCCAGCGTAGCGAATAGCTTGTCTTGCACCAAAATTTCACTGCCAGTAAGCGCCCGCATGGTAGAAGACTTACCCGCATTGGTATAACCCACCAGCGCTACACTAAATTGCTCCACTCGTTGAGAACGGCGATCTTTCATTACCCGTTCCACATCGACCAGTTCGTGTCGCAGCTCTGCTAATCGATCACGCACTCTGCGTCGATTAATCTCTAACTCGCTTTCCCCCGATCCTTGGCCCATAAAGCGTTCATTACCGCCATCATCGGCATCACGCAGCCGTGGTACCTGGTAATTCAAACGTGCAATCTCAACTTGCAGCTTAGCGGAGCGAGTGCGCGCATGGCGGCTAAAAATTTCAATAATCACACCGGTACGGTCTAAAACCTCAACACCCAACGCATTGCCTAAATGTCGTAACTGCGCGGGGCTTAAATCGCAATCAAACACCACCACATCAGCCAGCTCAAACGATGATACATCGGAGCGGGTTTCGGTAATGTCGTCGTGGTCAACCTCAATATAATCCTCCGCCCCTCGGTTACCGGTAAGCTGCACTAACTCCTGCAATTTACCCGAGCCGACAACCGTAATTTTACTAGTGGAAGACTGCCGCTGTGACTGAGTCCCCACCACACGAAACCCAAGAGTCGTGACCAGTCGTTTAAGCTCAGCAAGCGACTCTGCCGCCTCATCATCTTTAATCTTCGGGGTACGGATGGAAACAAGTAAGGCGCGATCAAGCGCCACGCTTTTAGTCAACTTCATTAAAAATCTCTACTGAATATGGCAATGGTGCATATCCTACGCAATAAGTGAGGTCAGAGTGGGCTTTTCTCTGATATAAAGAATAAATAGTTAAAGGTGTCAGAGGTAATGCCAGTAAGTTAAGGGCGTAGGTGCGAATTTATTCGCACAATGAAGCTATTATACGAGGCTTTGTTCGAATAAATTCGAACCTACAATGGCTTAACTTACTGGCATTGGTGCCAGAGGGGTTAAAAAATGATCAATCTCTTTGAAGTAATAAAATCATCCGTTTTATTGGGGAAAGCTCTAAAAAATTTTCCCGTTTATTCCTCAAAACATAGTGTTTTCAGATAAATAACGCCACTCACCTGGCGGTAATTTTTTCATAGACACTTGGCCTATGCGAATCCGTTTAATGGCTACAGTCATTAAGCCGACTTGCTTGCACAAAGTTTCAATTTGATCTGGGTGTGCAAACTTAGTTACAAAGCGCATTTTTTTTTCGCTTTGCTGGCTGACTTTGAATTCAGGCTGTGATTCGTCACTACTATATGCAAGCTCACTGAGCTGCTCTAGTGCCTCGTGCGTATACTCATCACTGAACTCTATGATGTATTCTTCTTCCTTTTTTCTATTGTGATCAAGCAGAGCGCGTTCCACTTTGTAGTCTTTGCTGTATACCGTTAGCCCCGTTGTACCATTTTGTAGAGGCAAAACGGGCTTTAGTCCATGAAAATGTCTGTTGAGTATTTTGATGCCGGAATAATCTTCTTCACAATGGCTTTCGGGCGTGATTAATTGTTTTATTACTGTTGAATCATCAGTAATAAACTCTTCCGGCAAATTGAATAGCAGTGTCACTGGCTTTATTGGCTCTGAAGACGCTCCTTCAGCCAGCTCTACCTTTTGATCCTGCACTTTAAAGTTAGGGCGTTCTTCCACTTCACTATTTACTAGTACCCAGCCACCTTCAATGTACCTCACGGCTTCGCCACGTGAACAATCAAACAGTTCAACACAACGTTTATCCAGTCGTATTGGTTCACGCATTATAAGCACACCTTATTCGCTGCAATGGTTGCAGTGGGTTGGATTTTATAGATTGTTTCACGATAGGGCCTCAAGTTGTAGAATCAACAGAAATGAATAGAATAATAGGTCAGACTCGATTTATTTTATATTATAGTTAAGTAGCGCATCAAATATCAAAGTATTAAAAATAAAAGGGGTAGACTCCTTTAACGTGATTTTGTTGGAAGGGAGCTTTATTAGGTTGCAGGAGGCGACTGACAGTAGGTACATAAATAAACGGGGACTGATATTGGGGAGAGGTCTGGCACATTTGTTCAAAAATTAAAAGAAATAAAATTATAATCATATATATCAGGAGTGGTAATGCTTAAATATTTACTAGCTTTATTAATATTGCCTTCAGTATGCTTTTCTCAAACATCACTTTGGAAGGTTTCAAAAAATGGCCATGAATTATATTTAGGTGGCACGATACATGTTCTTAAAAAAGAAGATTATCCCTTGCCTGTTGAGTTTACAGAGGCCTTTGAAAAAGCTGACCAACTTGTGCTGGAAGCAAATGTTGATATGGCTAAAACACCTGAGTTTGGTCAAAAGGTAGCTAAATTGCTTACCTATACAGCTGGAAAGTCATTGAAGGATGTTTTAAAACAAAATACATTAATTAAACTAGAAAAACATCTCGCTGCTAGAGGTATTAAACTTGATCAGTTAATAAATTATAAACCTTCAATGATTGTACTTGTTTTAAGTATTATTGAACTTAAAAAGATCGGTATGGTGGAAGTTGGTGTTGATGAACATTTTCATATAAAAGCAAAACAAGTTGGTAAATCAATAGAGTATTTTGAAACTGTAGATGAGCAATTGTCATTTATTAGTGCTATGAGTTTTGGTAACGAAAATGAAATTATATTAAACACTATAGACGAAGTGAGCCAAATTGAGCCTATGATGGCTGTTATAAAAATGGCCTGGTTAAATGGTGACGAAGTCAAAATGACTGAGGTCGCTATAGCTGATATGGCGCGTGACTACCCTGAGTTATATCAAACTATTTTAGTAAAAAGAAATAATCGCTGGATGCCTGGAATAGAACGTATGCTAACCAATAAAAAAGTTGAATTAATTTTAGTTGGTTCAATGCATTTGGTTGGACGTCACGGCTTGTTGCAACAACTCCGCAGTAAAGGTTATAAAGTTGAGTTATTTTAGAATATATTAATTATAGGTGCCGGAGGGATTAAAATTTGATCGATTTATTTAAATGCTTAAATAATAATCCCTCCGGCATCTTTACCTTAGGAGCGAGCCAGACGCTTTAAGAAACCCTCTCGCGACCCTGCATTAATCCAGCCAGTGGCTATCGTCTTGCTTAGCTCGCTATTCACCCGGCCACGGTGGATGTGAGAGGGAGAGGCTGGAAAGATCAGCAGCTTGCCCCGTTCCGCCACCTCATGATGCTCCTGCCAGTGGAATTCCGTGCCCGCTTCCTCCACGGAATCGCAGTAGAGGATCCAGGCCAGCACGCGGTGCACCGGCTCGGTGGCTTCGTCGCTAATCGTCCAGTCGCAGTGCCACTGTCGGAAGTATTGTGGCCTAATGATTCGGGATCAGAACGGGAGAGCGCCACGAGGCTGATGTCCGTCGAGACCTTGGCGGGCTCTGCGTCGCTGCCGCCGGGACCGAAGGCTACGCCCGGCCGCTGCAGATCCTTGCGCCGCTCAAAGAAGTCCATGACGCCATCAGCAACAGACTCGAAGCCGGCATTGTGGTAGCGACCGATCAGCTGCATGCTGGCGACTCCTTACAAGGAATGGCGATCAGGGTATCCAGCCGTTGCCAACGACTCCGCGATCTGTTCAAGGCTGTCGCGATCCTCGGGGAGGCCGCAGTTAAGGATAGGAATTTGCTTTCAGACAGTAGCTCGACTGGAGTCGTCAGAAGTGACAAAAGGGCCACTATGCTCTGTTTCATGCAGTACTGAATGCTGTTAATGACCATTAGTTTCGTCTTTTTTTGTCTGAATCTACCACTGATTATCTCACTATACTTTTCTTAATGACATAGGTGTCAGGTCTTGCTTTTACCTGGGTCGAAGCAAGAATTGAATATACATAGCAAATTATAGGGTCAGGCCCAATGCCAGTAAGTTAAGGGCGTAGGTGCGAATTTATTCGCACAATAAAGATATTACACGAGGTTTTGTTCGAATAAATTCGAACCTACAATAGCTTAACTTACTGGCATTGGAGTCAGGCCTTACTTTTGACATTAATCTAGTTGATAACGTATCTCAGATTTAACTAAAGGAGATAGTTAATGATTAGACCTCTAAGGATAGAATTTTCTGGTGCGCTTAAAAAATAAAAGGGGGACGGCAACAAATGATAGTCATTTTCACTAAAGGTTTTATGAAGTTAAAGTGAGTTTTACTAAGGATAGTCAAACAAAATAACAAACGGAGTTGTTATGCCTGGAAAAACCAGAGTCTATTTGGCAGGTGTCGCTTGTCATGTCGTCCAACGCGGTAATGATCGCCAGCTGTGTTTTTATTAGGAAGAATAAGCATCCAGGGTGGAACTAACCTAACTCGCTGACTCCTTAAATATGTTTTTAATGTCAGTCATTTTTTAAGTTGTCTTCTATCATTTCTTTGATAATTTCACGGCAAGTTGTGACCTTGCATTGTTCTTTATACTGGCAAGATAGGTGCAGGTTCTTTACTGTTGTATCATCAATATCCATCATGGCGACAAGTGCAATCTCCTGTCTTCTGCGGTTCGATTCAGTTTGTAGCATTAACTCAATGGTGCTATATCCTTCGATAAAGCGTTTACGTGCATAGTATGCGATATTGTCGAAGTTAAAGTTACCCAGACAGTCAGGGTTACGATATTTCATAATGATGAACCACTTTCTTATAGTTATAATTTTTATGTCATTAGATTAAAGCTTTTCTTAGAACTAGAACTTGATATTTATCAATAAAAAATAAAAGGTATCGGTGACAAATAATAATTAAAGGGGATGAAATAATTAAAAAAAGAGTGATCAGAACATGATTTTTGCTAATATAGATTTCTAATCGATATTAGAAGTTAATGGTGTCAGATCAAGATTGTTTCTAATATGGGTTTGTAGAGAAAGGCCATTCGAATCCTTTAGGATTGTTTGTTTACGTGTCACCCACTAGGTAATTGCTCCTGCGTTACTCTACCTTCTGTATCCATGCAGTCGACAGGCAAGTGCGGGTTATACTCGATTGATTAGTAATTAAAACTCAGTTAAAGGTGATGGTTTAATCAGTGCCAATACTAAGCAAAAGCAATTTAATAGCAAAACTACTATTGATTTTTTCTTTAATAGTTTTTCTTTTTGGATGCTCTCCACCAGAGTTTTTAAAGGGGTTCTTCTATCCAAAAGAAGCTTTTGGAAAGGTATATGTAATCAGAGCTCATGCAGAGCCTTCCGGCCAGCCTTTGAATATCTACATTAATAAAAAACTCACAGCGAAAGTGCTCAATGGTTATTTTATCGAGTTCACGCAACATACTGGAAAGTATATTTTATCTTTTGACTGGCCACCTGTTGGGGTTTTGTTACCAAAACAGGATATTCAAATTACTATTAAGGAAAATCAGGAATACTATTTATTAATCAATCATATTAATAAAAACGCAAGATTGAACGCATATAATCCCGACTCAGTATTAAACGTAATATCATCAATTGATTCAGAGCCCGATATATTAAGTGTTAAAAAAATAACTAAAAAGGAAGCACTAATCATTATAGATTTGTTAAAAAAAGCAAATATTGAAATCCAAAAGAACTCTAAATAAAGGGACAAAATAAAATAAAAAATATTAGTGCTATCTGTATTCACTTAATAATTAAGCTTGCTGGTATACTTAGGGGCTTAAAATGCTGGAGTTATTATGAAAGAAGAACACGCCGAACTGATTGCAGAGCAGTGGTTAACTGAAGCGGCAGAAAGCGCCGGGAAAAAAGACCTTCAGGGTCATATGGGAATGATATCAAAACGAATTAGTGTTCTGGGTGTTCCCGGGTTTGATAACATTGATTATGATATTTGGTATACGCAGTGCAAACATCAGTTTGAAATGTCCATGATAAAAAGCATTGCTTACAAGGGCTTTAACCTGATCACTGCAACGGATACTCAGATTGTATTCACTGTTCATGAAACGGTGGTGGGAACAGATGGCACTCTGAACGAACAGATTGTAGAGATGTCGCTGGAGAAAGAAGATGATGATGTGTGGCGGCTGGTACTGGAAAGAGTGATTATCGAGAATGATGCAATGAGAGATCATGAGTTAGCAAAAGAAAAAGGGCCACAATAATAGGAGGCAGAGAGCACCAAAAGTAGGCGCTTTAGGTGATTGTTTCTAATATATCCAGTCTCTAATATTAGAAAGTGTTCTCTCTGACCCTGATTGATTTCAGTTTTGAGATATTTCGATTGGTTTTAAATAGGTTTTATTATGGTTTCAAAATCAGTGCTTCAGAAGGCCGCTAAGAATAATATTATTGAGGGTCATCAAGTTGATCCTCTGTTTCAATTTATTAATGATCAGGAGTCGGCTGCACCGGATAGTATCCAGGATGAACCTTTAAAGTTCGTACGTAGTTTTGGTGATATTTTCATAACTCTTGGCGTACTGCTTTTAGTAGTTGCGATAAATTTGAGCAGTCTTTCAGGTTATTTATATTTTATTCCTGTTGTTGTTTTTGTTTTATTAGCTGAGTGGTTAGTAGGCTTAAGAAAGCTCGTGTTACCTGGTATTGCTCTGCTCTTATCAATCTTGTTTTTTGTCAGTAAAGCAGTGCCTATCGCCAATGAAAATACTGCAACCATAAGCTTTGCAATAATGAGTATTACAAGCCTGGTATTTTACTTGAGGTACAAAATGCCATTCAGTTTATTGCCACTGGCAATAGGTTTAGTTGCTATACCTGTCGTTCAGATCGGGTTAGATGTACTTAATATTCCGGTTGTCTTTGTTGGCTTGGGGGTTGTGGTTTTTGCTATCGCTTTCTGGTTTGATTCCCAGGATACTAAAAGAGTGTCTCATTTAAGTGATAACGCGTTTTGGCTATATTTATTAGCAGCGCCATTATTTGTTCATGGAATAATGGTTTCGTTATTAACGAGTGAGCAAATATGGATTAATTCCTTCGGTAAAGAAATGCTGATGATTGCTTTCTTTGCAGTGTTTTTTCTCCTCTCTTTACTTATTGATCGACGTGCAATTTTAATATCGACTCAACTCTATACCATTTATGCTTTTACTCAATTACTGCAAGATAAAGTAAATAGCACACAAGACGTTATCATTTATATATTAATTGCATTAGCTATATTTGTTATTTATTTTGGTACGTACTGGTATAAGACAAGATTATTAGTTTTTGGGTTCCTGACAAATAGTATCATAAGCAAATATATCCCCGACTTAAAAATGAAAGACATAAGTAAATGAATGATCAAACTAAAAAGTTATGTATTTATCACGGTAATTGTCTAGACGGCTTTGGTGCCGCATGGGCTGTTTATCACGCTGCAGGAAATGAATTTGAATTTCATAAAGGAATACATCAGCAATTGCCTCCTGATGTAGAGGGAAGGCATGTCTATCTGGTTGATTTTTCTTATAGGAGAGATGTCCTGGAAAAAATGGCAGAAATGGCTTCTAGTATTACTATTATCGATCATCATATTTCAGCAGAGAAAGATCTATCGGATTTACTAGCAAATAATGTGATTAAAGGTATCTTTAATATGAATAAATCAGGAGCTATGTTGACATGGGAGTGGTTTCATCCTGATGTCCCTGCACCAAAGTTAATTGAGCATATACAAGATCGTGATTTATGGCAGTTCAAGCTTGACGGAACCAATCAAATTTTGGCTGGTTTGTCTTCATACCCATTCAGCTTTAGCGAGTGGGATTTGTTTATGGCAAATAATAATAAAGAGTTAGAAACTTTGCATCAAAATGGACAAGCAATTGATCGGAAATTGCAGAAAGATGTTAGGGATTTAATATCTGATGGAGTCAGGCGCATGATGATTGGCGGTTACGATGTTCCAGTACTTAATGCCCCATCAATTTTTGTATCGGATGCAGGAAATATATTATCTGAAGGTGAAACTTTCGCTGCATGCTATTGGGATCATACAAATGGCAGAAGTTTTAGTCTTCGTTCAAAGAAAAATGGTGTCGATGTTAGTGAAGTAGCCAAACAATACGGTGGTGGTGGGCATGTGAATGCAGCTGGTTTCACTATGGATGTCGGTTGGGAAGGTGAGCCTCAGTAAACCCAGCAATAAATTAAAGGTGACGGAGGCAATGGCAGTAAGTTAAGCTATTGTAGGTTCGAATTTATTCGAACAAAACCTCGTGTAATAGCTTCATTGTGCGAATAAATTCGCACCTACGCCCTTAACCGCCGGAGGGATTAAAATTTGACCAATCTCTTGTTCAAACTTTAGGGGGCAGAGTTATAAAAATCCCGACTTAGGTAGACAGTTTATACTGTTAATGTTTTTATTAGTGCATTACTTTTAATGCTGGCATATACAAAGATTATGGACTTCATCAAAAAATCACGCTATCGTAAGAAAGCTTAAACGTGAGTAACTTCAGGCATCAAGCCTAAAATTGCAAGTGCAGAGGTAGGGATTGCCAACCTAATAATCAGGAAGAGTTATAGCAGTGAATCAGGGAGTTTATAGGGATGTTCTTAATGATGGGTATTTACTCCATTGGTATGAAATCAAATCTGTTTTAGGGCGAGGCGCTTTTGGCGTTACCTATCTGGCGCATGATAATAATTTAGATCAACTCGTTGCTATTAAAGAATACTTTCCTAATGACTTTTCGACTAGAGATTCCGGTTATACAGTACACCCATCAACGGGTGAGTCAAAAGAGCTATACGAATGGGGCTTAGATCGTTTCATTCACGAGGCTCGAATCTTAGCAAAATTTAAACATCATAATATTGTTCGTGTCATGAGTGTATTTGAACTCAATAATACGGCTTATATGGTGATGGAGTATGAACAAGGGCAGGACTTGTCCAAACTTTATAAAAAGAAAGTTAACCTTTCCGAGCAGCAATTACTTAACATCTTTATCCCGATACTCGATGGTTTAAACCTTGTGCATAGTGCAGGCTTCATACACCGTGATATAAAACCGGCAAATATTTATATCCGTGATGACGGTTCGCCGGTGCTGATAGACTTCGGTGCTGCTCGCAAAACGATAGGAACACCTACTCGCGCCATTACCAGTCTGGTCACTCATGGTTATGCCCCATTTGAACAATATAATGAAAGCGGAGATAAGCAAGGTGCATGGACTGACATCTATGCATTAGGTGCTTGTTTGTATTCGGCGGTGAAAGGGAAACTGCCCATTGATGCATTGGACAGAGGTTCGAGTTTACTGGCCGATGGTAAAGATCCTTTTGAATTGATTTCTGAAACACATGTAAATCACTATTCATTAAATTTTCTTCGTGCTATTGATAATGCGTTGATATTTAACACTAAAGATAGGCCACAAAAAGTGCTTGTCTGGGGTGATATGTTAAATGGAAAGGTTAAGGCACCATTATTGACAAAGCATTTATACAAAACACCAAATGGTGCTGATGATGCCACCGTCATTCGATCACAAAGACCCAGTGGGCGACAGTTTTATCAATCTACACGAGAGGTGTCGAATACCCAGCAGCAAATTACTATGCAAGTGGGGGGCGCTGAGTTTTCTGCAAGTCGTTGGAAAGTGTTGTCTGTCACTTTAATTTTATTTGTTTTAGTCGCCGCTGGTGGCAGTGTTGGTGCTTACTTTTGGAATAATAGTAGGCCGGATCAGCCAGTGGAATCGACAATTCAAATGAATAAGCAAGTGCTGGCGTTGTTAGAAAAAGCTGACCTTGCACGTAGAGCTGGAGTGTTATTAGAAAAAGAAGTAGGTGCCATCTATCTTTATCTTAAAGTATTAAATGCAGAGCCAAATAATCAAGAAGCAAATAATAAAATAGCGGGAATTATTGAACTGTATGCTGGAGTCATCAGAAACGATCTGGCTGAGGGGTTAAATGATAAAGCCCTGCGTAATTTACAACAATTAAAAGTTGCGGTACCTGGTTCAACTGTTGTTTTAGAATTAAACAATGAAATGCAGGTGGTCAATGCAAATAATAAATTGATCATTGAATTATTAAATAATGCAAAAGTAGATTTTAAAGCCGGCCGAATAACTCGTCCGAAAAAAACCAATGCCTTAATGACGTATCGGCGTGTTCTGAGCATGGAGCCAGAGAATGTTGAAGCGAAACAAGGTATTAAAGAAGTTTTAAGCTACTTTTATTCGCGGTTAGAAAACAACCTTAAAAACAAAAATGTATTACAGTTAGAAAGTAATATTAATAATGTTTTATCCATTGAACCAAATTCAGAAGTGGTTAGTAAATTTCGTGTACAACTTGTAAAAATTAAACAACAACATAAAAAATCGTTGCAATTATTGGCAGCAGCAAGGCGAGCGTTTAAGTCAGGTGATATTATCAGTCCAGTAAATAAAAGTGCACTGACATTTTATCAGCGCGTGTTAAAAATAGATAAAAATAATGGAAAAGCAAAACAAGGCATTAAAAACATTGTTCGTCAACTAAGGCAGCGGTTTAAAAAACACATGGATGGAAATGACCGGCTATTGGCAAAGTCTCTATTAATAAAGATTGAAAAAACGATGCCGCAGTCGTGGTTGGCGAAAACAACACGGAAGGATTGGGAGCAAGGTAAAGCAAAGCCCAGGCCAGATATTGAAATTATCAGTGAAATGGTTGGTCAATTTAAAAAAAGATTTGAATCAAGAGATATTAATGCCTTACAAAAAATTAGCCAATATAAAGCAGGTAGAAAAGGATTTTTGCATCAGTTTTTAAAAAATTATACATCGTTTAAGTTAACTTTTTCTGATATAAAAATGACTGTTCGTGATAGAAAAGGCAGTATAAATATATCCATAGTAGATTTAATTAATGTACAAGGAATCCCTGTTGAACCGGGTGGTTGGAGTCAGTTTCAAATAATTATTAGAAGAAATAATGCGGGTTTATGGAAAATATTCTGGTGATTTTAAGTTACCTTTATTAAAACATCAGTTAGTGTCCTAATGATGTCAGCGAGTTTTTCAGGCTTGTGTTTATGTGGCGAATATGGTCTCATTGTATAAGGACGATGTAAAGGAGTGTGTCGTGAAAAGGATCTTTCATTCATTTTTAATTGTTATTATTAATTTCACTTTAGTTTTTTTGCCGTTGGCGAACGTTAATGCGGCTGAAAGCTTGTCTTTAACTTCGGGTGATCTTGTTGCACCTGAAATTAAACATTCACCCAATACAAATATCATACCCCCTGGCGAGTTTATTAATATCTATGCCACGGTCACTGATAATGTGGGTGTGAAAACGGTCAGTGTCTTTTATCGTCAAAAAGCCAGTAGCGCTAAATTCAAACGCATAAAAATGTTGGAAAATCTAAAATCCAGTTTTTATTCGGTCATGTTGCCGGGAGTCGATGCTATTGGTGTTGAATACTATATTCAGGCAACTGACTACGCAGGTAATACCATATTGCGTGGGCATACATTTTCTCCATTAACATTAATCGTATCTGAAGATGCCATTCCACAAAAAGATCCGCGTGAAAGAGGTATAGTTCTAACCGGTTCACCAGAGCAAGTGCCATCTAAGGGGATCAGTAAATGGGTATGGATCGGTCTTGGGGTACTCGCTTTGAGTGGATTGTCTGGCGGCGGTAGTGACGAAGGCACAGGCCCAGCAACAGGTACGGTTACTATCAACGGGCCAACACCATAATAAAAAATTCAATAATCTAATCTAATCTAATTATAAAGATGATGTTCAGTATTTGAGAATACTTATTCCCCAAAAAATACATGCTGAATTATCTATAAAAAGTTAAAGGAATTAACAAATGTTTCAGGTTAAAGGGATTGTTCTCTTAAATATAAAGTTTTATCTATTAATAATATTTTCCACTTTAATATTAACCTTAAATGGTTGCGCTAACGATACCAATCAAGGTGAAGTGTCTGCTGATTCGTTGTCAGCGAAATTACCAACAACATTGAGAGCGATCCAATTAGATAACACCAATTTAAAAGTTGAAGTCATTGTCGATGGTGGTTCACCAATAATCTGTACAGGCCTTGTCGTAGATTCCAGTGCAGGAACATATTCATGTAATATATCTTTATCGGGTGGTGCCCATACATTCACATTGGTCTATTCTATTATTGATCCGATTTATGGGGTTGTGCAAGTAGCTACTACTTCGGGTATCAGTGTAACTGTTATTGTTGGCGAAACATCATCTGCTGATTTTAGTGAAGCAGTCGTTACTATGATGGATGATGACGAGGACGGAATTGATAACATAACCGAACTTGCTGAAGGCAGTAATCCTGAGATATCTAATTATTATGTTACCGGTACTGTCAGTGGCTTGTTAGGCAATGGTACGATAATACAAATTAATAATGGTAATAGTTTAACATTGACAGATGATGGATCATTTACTTTCGCTATCGCTGTCGAGGCCGGAATCTATACAGCAACAATTACTACTCAACCGAGTAATCCAAACCAAATTTGTTCAATATCAAATACTAGTATTATTGTTAGTGTGGAAAGTGTTACGGGTGTAGACGTTACCTGTGTTTCAGAAACTTATGTAATTAACACTACCGTTAACGGACTTGTCGGCAGTGGTTTAGTATTACAAAACAACAATGGTGATAATCTTTCAATCAATTCAAGTGGTAGTTTTTCATTTGATACAGAAATATCAGATGGTAATAATTACTCTGTTTCAGTAGCAACACAGCCAAGTAGTCCAAATCAAA
>JAUVDT010000071.1 GCA_030595185.1 Gammaproteobacteria bacterium | reverse complement strand
CCCCTGCTAATTCGGCAGGATATTTTCTGCCATCAATATCGGGAATCTGGGCGGCGGTGAATGCGACGACATTGTATTCGTCATTGTCACGAAAAAACGTATTAAAGTTATGAAAGTCCCGTCCGGCAGAAAACCTGATCACACGAAAGCCATGCCCTCCCAAATACTGAGTTCGTATCTTATCGTATTGCTGGTTTTCTAAATGCTGCCCACCATCAAGCTCAATAATCAGTTTTTGATCCATGCAGATGAAATCTACAATATAACTGCCGATAGCGTATTGTCTGCGGAATTTATGATTAAGAAGCTGGCGGTTTCGGAGACGCTGCCATAGGCAGTGTTCAGCATCAGTTGAGTTTTTGCGAAGTTTTCTAGCTAGTTCCGTTAGCTGCTTCATTGTTTCCCCTCACCCTAACCCTCTCCCCCAGGAGAGGGGATAAAATCAAATGAATTTCTCTTTTTATTTCAACTTACCCTCCCTTTAATATTGATAGGAAAGTTAAACCATAAGTGCCTGATAAATAACAATACTTTGGTCTTTCTCCTTCTCCCTTTGGGAGAAGGCTGGGATGAGGGGTATCTAAATAACATTCTCAAAATAGTCTGTCGTATCACAGTCAACAATACCCGCACTGGTAAACGCCTGCTCACTACCATCAGACAGCACCACCAAAATATCTAGTTCCTGCCCACAGGTATTAATCGTAAAGGTTTGGCTAACGCCCGCTTTCAAAGCTTGGGTAGGAAGCAGATCAATACTGCGATCCAATGCCGGTGCACCTGTCGGTGTTACGTAAATAGACCAAACCGATAATGGCAATATACGTGAGTCTGTCATATTGTTTATAGTAAGGGTCGCTGTTTGAATAACAGGCGCGTCACGATCACAGGCGGATAGTGAAAACAATAAGGCAATAAAGAGACTTTTAATTAACATTAGTTCCGTGTCTTTTTTATAAGAATTTAAGACAGCTTAATGATTCTTCACAAATCATCAAGCTATTCGTCACCAAGGTAATGCTTTTAGAGATTAACGAGACCGTTAATCTGACTGAGATTCAAACTCAATACCCAATAGACTCCTAATCGCTCTTTTTAAAGTCGTTAATGCCTCAGGTATTTCTATTTCGATGACTTGTGTTGATAGCCATTTTTCATGGCGCTCACCCATTACACCCACCAATGAGTTACCCAGATGACGTTTGAAGCCATAACCCGGCTCCATGCCCTTAAATGACTGCTCTGAGTATTCTGCTAAACGCTGATTCAGGAAGTCGATAAACGGTTGTTTGTAGTCGTTGCCAGTGCCTTCGCAATCTTCGCGGTTATCCTGCATGGTGTCGGCCAATCTCAACGCCAACGCAACAATAAATTCCTGTCGATCTTCATCAGTGAAACTATCAGAAACAATACGATCCGTCACCGCTACCAAAAAGGCGGCAAATTCAGACATAACATCCAGTCGTTGTGACTGTGTTTCTGTCTGGTAATCTTCATTTTCCAGATTCAGTAAATTCTTAGCCGTTATACGCCAAAGCGAAAAACCCAATGCCCCTGCTAATTCCGACAGCGAACGTTCTTTGTTTTTATTGGCCCATTTAGTCTTTAAACGCACAACAACCTCTTTTTTTATAACAATTTGTTTGATATCAAAAACTATACAATAGTGAATTGTATACTAAGCAAGCAACTGTATTTCAGCGAATATTATAATGGATTAATGTTGATCGATGAATAACCAGCTCCAATTAATGATTAAGACCGTGCAGAAAAATTGCCATATTTCTGATTCGCGTCATGCCAGTGACTACACGCTGTGTATTTATCTGCTCAAAATGCGTGAATTTTATCGCTGGGAAAAGGGTCACGGCTATCACGACGACCTCGATACCGATGAAATAGGCACCTGGTTAAGCGCTCGCGAAGCACTCTGGGATAACATCGAAGAAAACGAATTCTCAGCTATTCACACCAATAAAGACCAATATAACTGCTTTAAAACAGAACAGATTAATCAGGAATTAATGCCTCAAGGTTATATTTACAGTGCCGGTTATGGCCCAAAGTCTAAAGCTATTTTTTATCTTGCGGAATTAGAGCAACAAATTCTGCAAGATGAATACAATATCTACATTTCCGGTAAAGAATTCGCACGCGACCTGACGGCTCCGGTCGCCATGTCTCAACAAAATAATATTTTTATTCGGCGTGAATCATTACATCGAATGATTTGGGAAAAAACCGTTGAATGGGGCTGGCATAAAAATAAAAATGCTATGTTCCGAGCCATGAACTTTTATGACTTTGTTAGCAAACCCGACGAGTCTCTTGATGAGATGACCAATAAAGAACTCAACAGCGTTATTTTGCATGAGATCGGTGAAATAAAATCCGCATCAGAACTCAAAAATTGGCGGCAAA
This sequence comes from Gammaproteobacteria bacterium, assembly GCA_030595185.1. Classification (GTDB taxonomy): domain Bacteria; phylum Pseudomonadota; class Gammaproteobacteria; order SZUA-229; family SZUA-229; genus JAUVDT01. The sequence goes on along the minus strand of JAUVDT010000071.1, from coordinate 7,918 downwards.
TGGTAATGGACTTACCCCGCTCACAAGCTGAAATAATGGCGCGCGCCATCAAAGACCTGTTATCCGATGCTATTTCTACCCTTCCTACTCTCATCAATAACCATGACGATGCCTCTTTACACTTTTATTTCTCTAACTTCACTCACATGAGAAAAGAGCTATCACCCAATTTATTAAAGGCTTACAACAGCTGGAATGATAATAACGATTATTCAAAGCTGCTATCGGCTATTAACCAATCCGGTGATCATTGGTTTGATATATCACGGGACATTCTGGACCTCTATGAACATCACGGCGCTCAATGCAGCAATCAAATAGAAAGCTTAGTTAACGAAAACAAGCTGGGAGCCTCTGCTTAACTGCGCTAAAATAACTCACAATCTTAGCCAGGCTCTTACATCATGGAATCAACATCGCTGCAAACACCTCTCACCGGCATCAAAGAAGTTAAACCCAATAGCTTTATTTTTACTAAAGACAAGGCCCTGCCTGCTGATGTCTGTAAAGAGATGATTCGCCGCTTTGAAGCCAAACCAGAAGAACAATATCTGGGACGCGTTGGCCAGCAATTTACTGAAGACAACAGCATTAAAAAATCCACTGATTTAGTCGTTTCCAATAAAGAAGACTGGAAAGACATCGATAAACTGCTGTTTCAATCGTTAGGCAAAGCCATTCAAGAATTTCGTGAAACCTATACTTATTTCAAAGGTCCTTTCAAAGACAACGGCTACGCCATTCAGCGCACCGACCCGGGCGAGCATTATCACTGGCATATTGATGGCGGTAGCCATGATTTCGCACTACGCCAGCTAGTAGCAGTCTGGTACTTAAATGATGTTGAAGGCCCGGGTGGTGAAACTGAATTTTTATTTCAAGATGTAAAAGTAAAACCAGAACAAGGCAAACTGGTGTTATTCCCTCCTTTCTGGACACATGAACATCGAGGAGTAACTTTAGAAAAAGGCGTTAAATACTTAGCAACCACATGGGTTGTTTTCGCCTAAAGATGCCAGCTATTATTCCCGTCACTATTAAAGCACCTGAAACACCAGAAGAATGGGAGCAATATTATGACTTACGCTGGCGTATGCTACGCCAGCCATGGCAACAAACCCCCGGTAGCGAAAAAGATGAACTGGAAGATGTCAGCATTCATCGAATGGCCGTTATAAATAAAAATAAAAATCAACAAATCATTGCCATAGGTCGCATACATTTCACCCCAAACAACAAAGCACAAATTCGTTATATGGCAGTTGATAATGATTTTCGTTTAAAGGGAATCGGAAAAAAGATTCTGCAATCACTCGAAGAAATTGCTTTGCAGAAAAAAATTAATATTATTGAATTAAATGCCAGAGAATCTGCCATCACTTTTTATCAGGCTAATCAATATAAAATTATAGAGCCTGCGCACACGCTCTATAATAAAATAAAACACTTTAAGATGGAGAAAACTCTTTCTCAAAATTAACAGGCATTACTCACTAAGCAGCTCACGCACCCGTGTTAACAATATCTATGAACAATTCGGTGTTAAGTTATTATTTATAGTCAGGCACTCTCATTTAATTTAAAAAATTAGAATTACTATCTATACTCATTCTAATAGTGTTCGATAAAACTAAAAATTAACTCCAATCATTGCCCAGAGCTCATCCTATGAATAAAAAAAGAATTTATCTTCTAATATTCCTATTGTTTCCTTTTCATACTTATGCCAATAGCATAACAACAGGACAACAGAGCTTTGAGTTTCATGGCTATCTGCGCCATGGCCTTGGGTTGAGTGAATCAGGAAATACGCAGGCTATCTTTCAAGCTCCCGGGGCTCGTGCTAAATATCGGTTAGGCAATGAGCCAGAAACTAATATGGAGCTACAATTTGGCTACAGATATAAGATGTCAGAGTCAGAACTTGACCAGGCTTATGTTCAGGGTATCGTTATGCTTGATGGCTTCAAAAGACATGGTGAAAGTGCTGATTTTGCTATCGACAATCTTGCGCAGGGGTATTTAAGCTTTAACAAATTCTTTGATAATGAGACAAAATTATGGCTCGGTCGTCGCTACTATGACCGCAAATCTATTCATATTATGAACCATTATTGGCTTAACGCCGGTCAAAATTCACAAGCAGGAACTGGTATAGAAGACATAACAGCAGGTGCGGGAAAATTAAACATCGCACTATTTCGTTATGAAGATAATTTTAATGACAATACCAGTACCAGCCAATTAATTAATACAACAAATATTGATACTCGCTGGCATGACTTAAATGTGGGTGAGAATTTAAAACTAACACTCTGGTTAGGCCTGTCTTTACGTCATAGCCTTGAGGCACTTAATTATGATGATCAAACAGGATATGGGGTTGCTGGCTGGCTGGACTATAAATCTGGCAAAACAATAAACACCACTACAATTATTTACCAAACCGGATCGTCAATTGCTCAATCAGACTTTAACCCAAACCCTATTCGAGAAGACCTTAACTGGGATCTTGAAAATGCAACATCTTATGAAATAAATAACACACTGACACAAGAATTCTTACCGGACTACTCTGTTCAATGGACAGCACTTTTTAGAGAAGAAGATCACGGACTAACCAGTAACTCAAAAATCAGCTGGGTAAGTATAGGCGCAAGACCCATTGTATATTTTAGTCAGCACCTCAACCTTGCCATAGAAGTAGGCATTGATTATATCGATGATGAAATAAACAATCGTAGCGGAACACTCTCAAAACTGACGACAGCACTACAAGTTTCTGCCTCACGTGGATTTAAAAGCAGACCTGTATTACGCTTCTTTGTAACACTTGCTGACTGGAGTGATGAATTTAGAGGTTTAATCGGTAACACCCCTGGAGACGCACCTTATGCAGACGAGACTCAGGGGTGGACTATTGGTGCTCAGGCTGAAGTCTGGTGGTAAGGCACCAGCACTAAATTGATTAACTAACTTATTGAATTTATGCTTTATCTGCTAAGGGTAACGTAAACCAGAAGGTACTGCCTGTGCCAACTTCACTGTAGACTCCAACCTGACCATTCATACTTTCTATTAATTGCTTACAAATTACCAGACCAATACCTGTACCATCAACCCCCTTATTATCCATATCAAGCCGTTCAAATGGTATAAAGAGTTTGTTTATATTTTTATCAGAAAGACCGACACCTGTATCGGTAATACAAAATTTAATATGCGTTTCTTCTCTACTAAAATCAATCGTTACATTGCCACCATCCACATTGTATTTGATTGCATTCGATATAAAGTTAACAAATATCTGTTTTAACCTCATAACATCTGCCAGCACTAATTGCTCCTCAGACTCACTGATTTTATTCTCGATTGATATATCCTGAGATCCTGCAAGCAGCTTAGTTAATTCTAAACTTTCAAACAGTACATCATAAAAATTCACTGTTGTTATGGTTAAGGCAAATTTACCTGACTCAATCCGTGCAAGATCCAGTACCTCATTAATTAAATCCAAAAGATGATGCCCAGCATTTAATATCTCATTAATATTACCAGTCACATTCGGACCAGCGTGATCAGCAAGATCCAAATCCAGTAACTGAGCAAAGCCCAGAATAGCATTCATTGGTGTACGCAACTCATGACTCATTCTAGATAAAAAATCTGATTTAGCCTGATTGGCTTCTTCGGCCGCTTTCTTAGCTGCAAGAATCTGACTTTCGAAATTATGTCTTTCAGTAACATCCTGATAAGTCCCTAAAATACCAAAAACATTACCATTAATATCGTGCAACGGAATTTTGTTTGTCTCAACGTGAACTTCATTTCCTTCATTAGTTGTTTGTGATTCACGAAAACCAGTCTCCGCCCGATCAGCACTCATTAACTCTTGGTCAGTTGCTACATAAGAATCAGACTCACTTTTAGTCCAGGGTAAGTCATAATCTGTTTTCCCTATTAGTTCTGAGGGATCATCAAAGCCAGCAACATCAGAAAAGTTTTTATTACATCCAAGATACACAGAATTAATATCTTTCCAGAAAACATATTGTGGAATATTATCAATAACAAGCTTCAGCATTTTTGATGATTCATTCATCTTTATTTCCGCTTCCAGCCTGCTCTTGTTTTCTGTTTGTAGATTTTCATTTGAAACCAATAAGTCTTTAGTGCGCTCATTCACTCGCTGCTCAAGCTCTTCCTGAGCGGCATGTAGTTCACTTTCTCGCAAATTTACTTTACTAACTGCTGAGTTAAATGCTTCACCAAGCGCATTTAACTCAGAACTGATTTCTTCATTTGTTTCATAGACCTGATAGTCACCTTTTTCTAAGGACTTAGCAGAAATTACTAATTTATCGATGGGAGAGGTAATACTATTACGTGAGAAGAATAGACCAATTGGTAAAAAAATCAGTAGTGAGATTACGAATACAACGAGCATGATAGACATAGTGTCGCCAATTTGTGTATTTATCACACTTCTGTTTAAACTTGACACCAAGTAAAACTGACGGCCATCATGTAAATCAACAGCAAATGACTGTATCAAATAGTCATCATTTTCTATCCATTTAACTTCCTGATTTTCCTCTTTATTAAATAGCAGAGGAGATAAACTTAATACCTCACTAGAAACCTCATTAACACCATCACCAACCCATGCTTCATTAGGTAATATAATGTTATGAGAAGCCTCCGAACCTTTTGATAGTGTATTTATAACGGCTTTATTAAAAGGATTTACTATATACAACTGACCAATATTTTTACTGGAACCATCAAAGTACTTCCTTGAAATTTTTGAAACTGCTTCAACACCTACAATATTATCATAATGAATATAATAACTTTCAGTTGATGCAATCACCTTTTTCTTTTTCACAACCGGGAGAGATTTCACATCATTAGCAACCCGCCAATCACCACCGTTCTCATGGGAAATAATATATACAGGCTTTCCCTGCTTAAAAGACACGATTCCCATAGCAACAGAACCAGGTCGGGAAAAAGCGGTCAACCACCCATTTTTATCATAAACTTTTATTTCAAAAAGATGAGAAGCTTTAGCGTAACTAAGTAAAATACGAGAAATATTTTTCTTTTCTTCGTCATATATTTCAGCTTCATAATTTTCAATATTTGAGTATTCAGAGATAAGATTTAATGAGTTCTTTACTTGATCTCTTATTGCTAACTCTTCAGAAAAAAACTGAGTATCAGTATGAATCTTTCTAAACACACTCCTGACGCGTTCATAATAATTACTAAAACCTATCGCAGCTGACTCTTCATAATTATTTTTAATAATTACATTTAAGGAAAGCCCTGCCAACAACATACTCCCACTCATTGTAAGCAAGAGTAACAATAATATTTTTTTCTTAATACTACTCATAATACGTAGCTATTTAATCCTTTAAAAAATGGGAGCAACATCATTTACGTTTCTCTTTGTTATCATTTTACTTTCAACTAAAATTTTCTTAGGCACTTTCTTACCATGCAATATTTTAATCACCGCACTTGCCGCTTCCTTAGCGCACGTCGGATATACAAAAGATGCAGCCTGATCACCTTTTTTAATTGCCTCTCTCGCTGCACTGATATAATCAATACCTACAATTAATTTACTTTTTGGTGAAATACCCGTTTTTTTCAAAGCGATCCTGACACCAATTGCCATACTATCGCTCTGTGCATATATCGCATCGAAAGGCACCTTCTCAAAAATCGCAGACTCTGTTGCGCTAATAGCATCTCCACGAAGGTAGTTTCCATTTTTAATGGCAGTAACCTTCATACCTGGATATTGTTTTATTTTGTTTAAAAAACCTTCAGTTCTAGCAATAGCTGTTGTCGCCGTAGGCACTCCCCGGATTATTAGCACATTTCCCTTTCCAGACAATTTATTGGCAATAAATTCAGCAGCCTTGCCCGCTATTTTATAGTCATCTGGCGTAACCAGTGTTGTATAGTCTTGATTGCTAATTGTGCGGGTAATTAAAACAACAGGGATTCCTTGCTTATAAACACGGGATATAGCAGGTGTACTTGCTACACCATTTCGTGGACTAGTTATTAACACATCAACTTTTTGATACGCCAAATCTTCAATATCTTGTATTTGTTTTGCACTATTGCCACCCGCATCAGTCACAATAAATTTAATATTAGGGTATTTTTTAAACTCTGCAGTAAGCTCATCAACCTGAGCTTTTCTCCAGTCATTTGCTAATGTATCCTGTGCAAAACCAACGATAACATTCTCTTGCCCATGCGTTAAATGACCTGCATGAGCCGACTGTAAACTGACAGCCAAAAATAAAAATACCCTGACAGCACTTATAAAGAGATGTTTCTGAAGTAGCTTATTCATCATTTAAAACCTGCTTACTCATCCTTCTTCATAAAAAATATAGACTTTATTATTAACACTTCAACATTCACGTTAATCATCGGTCTCGAAGCCAATTTACTCTTGTTCCGGCTCTCAACACTCTGTAGACACAATCATAGTTAAGTTCTTGAACAATATCAGATAAAACCACATTCAATAATAGATATAAACTACATTGTTACAAAATATTAACTTTAAAGACTGTTTACTCTACTTTGGACATCCCGCTAAATACTGAGTCGCGACATCTAAAGACCCGAAATATATAACCATGAGACTCGCTCAGAAGCTGATACGCCTGAATAATGCACTATAAATTAAACTTTGTTCAAAAAGAACATCATAGCTAACAGGCATACTATTATGCCACCTAGTTTTATAAACCATGCTTACTTGCCCCCCCTCTCAAACAGTATGAAATAAACTATTGATGTAACTCATAGACTTTGTACAATCATTAACACTATATTATGATTTATTGATTAAACTTCACTTACTTTTATATGGAAGCTATATAGGGACACAATATGATCTCTCGATATGCACTCATCTTCAGCCTGCTCTATCTGCCGTTAGCCAACTCTGAGGACTCCCCCTCCGCGAAAAGCCTAATCAAGTCAGCTTTAGATAATTACCGAGGACTCACTTCATACTCAGAAGCGACCATGACAATACATCGACCTGACTGGGAACGTGTGATGTCGATGAAGGCATGGACCGAGGGTCTTGATAAATCACTGGTGCGTATTACCGCTCCGATAAAAGACAAAAACGCAGGCACCTTATTGATTGGTGACAACATGTGGAGTTATGCGCCAAAGATTAATCGCATTATAAAAATCCCTAGTAGCATGTCCAACCAAAGCTGGATGGGCTCAGATTTTTCAAATAATGACATTGCTCGTGCTGATGATATTATTGACAGGTACACACATACAATTCTTGAAACAGAAACACACAATAATAAAACAATTTACACGATTCAGTCTGTGCCACATGAAGATGCACCCGTTGTCTGGGGAAAAGAAATATTATCCATAAACGAAGATCATGTTTTTTTAAAACATCAGTTTTATGACCAGGATAACCAGTTAATCAAAACACTAACTGCCAGTGATATTAAAATAATAAATGGTAAACATGTCTCATTAAAACAACGCATGCAAAAAACCGAGCATAAAAATGAATGGACTGAATTTCACACAACCCTGATAAAATTTGATATCAAAATCGACAAAAACACTTTCACACTTTCTAACTTAAGAAACCCCAGATAACAACAGAGACAACTATGAACACAACCTGGCGATTTGCATGGAGGAATATATGGCGACACCCGCGTCGTACATTATTGACTATGCTCGCCATCGCTTTTGGCTCTGCCTTACTGGTTTTTAGTATTGGTTTCCAACTGGGCCAATATGATTTGATGATTAAAGGCTCAGTCAGTATTTACCAGGGACTCATACAGGTTCAAAAGAAAGGCTATCTTGATGAGCCAAAAATTCGCACCAG